>CAZGYS010000354.1:0-6906 GCA_964530305.1 uncultured Leptospiraceae bacterium | reverse complement strand
CGAAAGAGTACGAACGGGCTTCCCGGGTCTATCTGGCGCTGTTGAAACGCGATCCCAATCATGCTCAGGCCTGCGAACAACTGGGGCTCTTGTTTTATCGCGAACTCAATCAGCCCGCCCGGGGCCGCGAATATCTCCGCCGTTACCTGCGCCTCAAACCCAACGCGAAAAACGCGGCCGAGATCAAGAAACTCCTGCGTTAACAGGCTCCGTTGGACGGCCCGCATGGCAGGCCGGCGACGCATGGCACGCGCGCACCTTCTTCCGGCTGCCGCAATAGAAGGGGTAAAAGAGTGGCCGGCATACCCCGGGCCGGAATTTTTGACCCTATGAAATTGAGCGTCGTGGGAACGGGTTACGTCGGCCTGGTGGCCGGAACCTGCTTTGCCGAGTACGGCAATGAAGTTTATTGCGTCGATATCGACGAGACCAAGATCGAGAACCTAAAGAAGGGTATTCTACCCATCTACGAACCCGGTCTGGAGGACATGGTTCTGCGCAATCACAAGCGGGGCCGTCTGCACTTCACGACGGATCTCAAGGACGCGGTCGAGAACACGGACATCGTTTTCATCGCCGTGGGCACGCCGGGTAAACCGGACGGACGCCCGGACATCAGCGGCGTACTGGCCGTTGCCGAAAACGTAGGCAAACACGCCAACGGCTTCAAGGTCATCGTCGACAAAAGTACCGTCCCCGTCGGCATGGCGGACCTGGTAAACGAAGCGGCCGGCAAACACAGTAAGCACGACCTGGCCGTCGTAAGTAATCCCGAGTTCCTGCGCGAAGGCCACGCCATCGAGGACTTCATGAAACCCGAGCGCGTGGTCATCGGCGCCGACTCAGAAAAAGCCGCCGACCTGATGCGCAAGCTCTACGCGCCCTTCGTAAAGGAATCCTTCAGTCCGATTTTGATCATGAACGTCAAGTCGGCGGAGATGACCAAGTACGCCTGTAATTCATTCCTGGCCATGAAGATTACCTTCGCCAACATCATGGCCAACATGTGTGACGCGCTGGACGCGGACTACGCCGACGTTAAGCGGGGTCTTGCCACCGACAGTCGCATCGGCATGAAGTTTTTGAACGCCGGCATCGGTTACGGCGGTTCCTGTTTTCCCAAGGACGTGCGCGCCCTGATTCAAATCGCCGAGGACGCGGGCGTGCAGGTTCCCCTGCTGCAAGAAATTGAAAATACGAACAATGGCCAGAAGACGCGCTTGTTCGAGAAGATTGTCGCGCACTATGGCGGATCGGGAGACAAACCCCTCGCCGGTAAGAAGTTCGCCGTGTGGGGCCTGGCTTTCAAACCCGGCACCGACGACATGCGCGAAGCTCCCTCGGTAACCCTGATTGACCAGCTGGTGAACGCCGGAGCTGAAATCGCCGCGGCGGATCCCGTGGCCGTGGAAGCCTCTAAAAAGCAACTGGAAGGCAAGGTTCAGTACGGCGAAATGTATGATATCCTGAACGATAAGGACGCCCTGCTGGTCTTCACGGAATGGAACCAGTACCGCGAACCGGACTTCGAGGAAATCAAAAAGCGTCTGAAGACGCCGCTGATCTTCGACGGTCGTAATATTTATGAGCCCGAGACCATGTCCGACTTCGGGTTTACCTACCTGGGCATCGGCCGTTCCAATGGAGCCGCGAACTAATATGCGTATTCCCAGCGCCGGTCAGACTGAAAAAGTAGCCGAATCCGCCGGTGGGCGCGATATCATGCTGCACGCCTTCGGCACGGGAGAACTCTCCTTGCTGTTGCTCGGCGGCGTGCATGGAGATGAGTCCGAGGGCTTTCTTTTCGCCGAACGTCTGCTGGAGCGTCTTCGCGCGGGCGATATGGCGCCTCCTCCGGGAACGCGTTTGTATATTTGTCCCCGGTTGAATCCGGACGGCTGCGAAGCCCTGCGCCGAACCAATGATCACAACGTGGATCTGAATCGCAATCTGCCCACGAAGGATTGGACCGGAGACTTCAAGAACGTCCGCTACTACCCCGGCCGGTCCGCGGGCAGCGAACCCGAATCAACGGCCACCCTGGAGCTAATCCAGGAGACGAAAGCCGCGGCCGTCTTCTCATTGCATTCCTACGAAAACGCCATGATCAACTTCAACGGCGATTGCGAAAACCTGGCCGACGCCATGAGCGTTCACAACAAGCTGCCGCCCAAGGGCGATATCGGTTATCCCACGCCCGGCAGCCTGGGCACCTGGTCGGGCTGGGAGCGAAACATTCCCACGATTACGCTGGAAATTCTTCGCGGCCAGGAACCGGAAGCCGTCTGGGACATCCAGCGGGACGCCATGATGGCCGGCTTTGAGTTCTATACGAAGCACCCCCTGCCCGCGCGCAAATAATAATCAAAAGCATCGGCCCTGGACGACGTCCGCGGCCGGCCCAATTAATTAAGGAACAAGTAATGGAAGACCTGAAGAATAAAATCGAAGAACTATATGATAACCGTGACAAGATGTCCGAGCCCGGTTCCAAAGAGGCCGTGCTGGAAACGCTGGAGCTCCTGAACAAGGGCGAACTGCGCGTAGCCGAGCAAGTCAAACCGGGCGAATGGAAAGTAAACGCCTGGGCCAAGAAAGCCATCCTGCTCTACTTCCCCCTGGCCCAGATGGAAAAGATGGATTCCGGCGCGCTGGCCTACTATGATAAAATTCCCGTGCGCACCGATCACTCCGAACGCGGCGTCCGCGTCGTGCCGCCGGCCGTTTGTCGTTACGGCGCCTTCGTCGAGCCCGGCGCCATCATGATGCCTTCTTACGTAAACATCGGCGCCTACGTTTCCGCCGGCAGTATGGTGGACACCTGGGCCACGGTGGGCTCCTGCGCCCAGATCGGTAAGAACGTTCACTTGAGCGGCGGCGTCGGCATCGGCGGCGTGCTCGAACCGCCCCAGGCCGGACCGGTTATTATCGAAGACGGAGCCTTCCTGGGCTCCCGCGCCATCGTAGTAGAAGGCGTCATCGTCGAGGAACGCGCCGTACTGGGTGCCAACACCGTCATTACGGCTTCCACGCCCATCATCGACGTTACCGGAGACAAGGAAGTCATTACGAAGGGTCGCATTCCCGCCAACTCGGTTGTAATCCCCGGCACGCGCATGAAGGAATTCCCCGCCGGTTCCTACGGCACGCCCGCCGCCCTCATCATCGGCAAGCGCAAGGCCAGCACGGACGACAAAACCTCCCTGAACGACGCCCTGCGCGATTACGAAGTCAGCGTCTGATTTTCGCGGCGTCGCGCAAGCGGCGCACCTTCGAAATCCACCGTTGAGTCCGTGCTCGCGCGCGGGCCGGGTGGTCTACTTATCTCTCCTCCAAGCGATTGCCGCGTTATTCCCGCTTGACCAGACCAGGTCTTACCCGTACAAGCAAGCTGATGAAAAACGCGGCAATCCTGGGAGCGAACCGGTTCAATTGCGCCGGCCAATTTACGGCCATTGATATCGATCATAAAGGCGGGATTCTCGCGGCGGTCACGCCGCAAAGGATTGTTCGCTTTACTCCCGAAGGCGAACTGGATTGGATTCACGACCATGTCTTCCTTCGCTGAATCATACATCGCCTCCATCACGCGCCTGCTGGGCGAAGTTCCAGCGGGCGCGAAGATGGACGAAAACGAAATCGCCGCGGCGGAGGCGTCCCTGGGCATGAAACTGCCGGCGGCGTTGCGCGAATATTACCTCCCGGCCGGGCGACTGGACCAACTCAACCTGGCGCACAATCGCCTGGCGACGCTCCGTGAATTACGCGTACACAATGGAAAGGTCGTATTTTGCGAAGAGAACCAGGGCGCGGTAATCTGGGGGATGGACATGAGCCGTTCCGCCGCGGACGATCCGCCGGTTTATCAGTCGCCGGGCCCGGAGTATACCGAGTGGCACGCGGAACTGATTCCCCGCTGTTCCACCTTTCTGACGGTCATGCTGCACCTGCAGGCCGTCTTCGGCGGTTTGCCATGTATCGCGTACGCGAAGGAGTTCGAGCGCCAGAAGCTCATCGACGGCTTGCGCGATTGGACGCTCATCCATGCGGACGCCGAAATAGAGGTTCTTGCCGCCCAGGGCGCCGCCATCATCATAGTGGGTTCGGACGAAAACCAGGAACTCCATGCCGGAGCCGCGCGCGAAGAGCAACTGGAAGCCCTGGAACGCGAATCGCTCTTACGCTGGGAATGGCTGGAAGGCGATTGATTGGCCGCCGGCCGTTTAATAATGCGGCGGCCGCTCCTGAAGCGGCAGGGTGTTGCCCGAATCCAGGAAAGCCTCGGTTTCTTCCCTTAACCTTTTCATTTCTTGTTCGAGCTTCTTGATTTGTTCCTGCTGTTCGATGACCACTTCATTGAGGGTTTCGATGGTCTGTTCCTGGAAAGCCAGCTTGGATTCCAGTTTGGTTAAACGCTCTTCCATGTGCTTATTCCGCTCGACCGCGTACTTCGAATACGCGACAAGAGTAGTACGGCCCGCCGGTCACGGGATGGGCGCCGCGCTTCGGATGAGGAATGTACTTCTCGAGATAAATTCCCTTGAGCTCCTGGCGATTCGCGTTGTCCACCACCGCCTTCCACAGCTGCTTATCACGAAAGAGCAGTACCGTGGAACGGCCCTTATCCGCGATGGCAATGAAGGGTCCCCCCTGAGCGCAGTAACTCAGGCCGGACTTACGCCAACGACGTTTCGTGACCACGCCGGAAATGGTCGTCTGCTCTGAATCCACGCGATAGCTGATACGGTCCAGGGGCACCTCGACTCCGGGTTTCAGATAACGTCCGTCAGCGCTTGATTTCGCGGGCGCGACTTTGCCCGGTCCCATGCAGGCACCGAGCAGGAACAACGCCGGAACGACACTCAAATAGACTTTCATAAAATGCATGCTTAAACTCCCGTGCTGGTTAACAGCTCAATTCATTACTTCGAACACGCTGGCGGCGTTATTTTTGCCCTTCACGCGTACCAGATCAATTTCACGACAGAGCTCGCGTGTATCGTCATCCAGAGCGTAATAAACATCTCCGCTGATCAGCATGATGACGCCGTAGCGCCTGCTCAACGACTCGAGACGAGCGGCCAGATTGACCGCGTCGGATATGACGGTCGTTTCCATGCGCTCTGCTTCGCCCAGGGTTCCCAGCATCGTACTGCCGTGGTGAATGTCGCTCCCGATTCGGACGGGGGCTTCCCCGTTCAGCTTACGTTTCTCGTTAAATTCGTTCAGGCGATTCACGATGGCCCGCGCGGCATGCACGGCGTCCCCCAGCGGTCCTGGTCGGGTCCTCGATGAACTCCAGTGAGGGCGTCACAAGAATATGAGCCCGTGATTCCTGCGTTAAAACCAGAGGCGACGCCGCGAGCTCCGGAAGAGCGGACAAGATCGCCAAACTCGAAATCAGCGTGTAAACTCGGCTGCACACAGTCTATTTATAGATCGCCCGCCGGCACGGGCAAGGTAATAATTAAGGCATCCGTCTTCAGTCTCGGACCGCTCACGGTCGCCCGCGCGGGAAGTAACGCGCCACAATCCCGTCGAGGGCCCGGGTTGCCCGGCGACCGTGGTATGCCGTATAGCGATTTTGCCAGGCATGATACCAGCCCTTGCCGTAGTCGGGATGACCCCGGCCCCCTTCCGGATACAGCGTTCGATAGTTTTTCATGAACTCCGCGCGATTCCGAGGCACGATACTCCGGTAATAGCGCAGGCGATCGTAAACCCGACGCGAAGGACGCAGACCCGCGGCGCGAATCGCGCGAGCGAGATCAACTTCCTGTTTCGGTTGAATGCCCCAGAAATGCAGGAGCGGACGTAAATCACGTCCCGCCGCTTTGGACAACCGCAGGATGCGCGAATCATGGGGATTTAGATTGTCGCTTCGACGTTTGGCCATGTAGTCCAGACTCTCTTGCCGATAAAATCTACGAATGGGTTCCCAACCGAAGAGCTTGACGATATCGACGTAGCGCGCATACCCCTTCACCTGGTAACGCACTTCGTTCTTCGTGCTATGGGAAATGTCCATGGGCTTGCCCGCGCGAAAGTTCGGCCGGACCATCCACTTCCTGGCGGTTTCGGCCAGGTTGTGAAAGCGATTTTCATAACCCATGGCACGTCCCATGGCCTGTTCCAGATCCATCCCGAACTTGACATTGGCCACGTAGACGAAAGGCAACTGAACGATGGATTCGTGGTGCCCATGAAAATACGACATCAAGGTCGCGTGACCCAGTTCATGATATTCGATACGCGGCGGCGTCCAGGCTCGCTTGAGCAGAATGTTCCGAAAGAACATATGATCCAGGTTGCCGTTCTCTTTTCGCCTGGGATCGAAGACCTGTTGCGATTGCGGGTACCCGATGCCGAACTGCTGGTGCATGATGGAAGTATCCACCTGCAAATACATCCAGACATTGTTGCGGGGACTGGGATAACCCAGTAGCTCCGAAACCCCGTCCATGGCGCGATCCCACTTGCGCAGGAACTCGCGCGGATCCGGGTGCTTATTGATCCAGTGCGTGGGCACGTGGAGCATGAATTTATCCGTTTCCAGATCCGTCCAGGGCGCCTTGAGTTCGCGCTGCCGGCGCCAGTCCGCGGCGTCCATCCTGTCGAAGGAAGTCATGCGAAACAGCGGCGAACGCACCACGCCCCGCGCACGAACGGTCACGATGCCCGCGTTCGCGCCCAGCGGCACGCGAATATACACTCCGCCTCCGAACGGATTGGCCACCAGGGTCCGCGTGGACGTAATGGGAAAGGCCTTGCTCACGTCGTCGAAGCGCTTCAATTCGTTCTTACTGCGCTTGTTCCAGGTGTGGCCGCCCACCAGGACACTGAAGCCCTTGCCCACCAGCTCTCGGGGAACAATGACTTCGCCGATGCCTCCCGGAGGCAAATACA
>CAZGYS010000353.1:0-6911 GCA_964530305.1 uncultured Leptospiraceae bacterium | reverse complement strand
CCGAATTCTCGGTAAGCTCGCGCGCGATTTCCAGACCGATTCCGCCCGTGCCGCCGACGATCAGGTAATTGCCCTGGTCGCGAAACTCCAATGGCGCGGGCGAAGCCACGCTTTCGATGCGCCGCACCCAGCGATGTCGCCCGCGCAGGGCCGTGATACGATCCTGGTGAACGGCCGCCAGTTCCCTGTTCAGCGCTTCCGCCGCGCGAAGGGCGAAATCCCCTCTCCCGGCCGATTCATCCGCCGAGCTCTCCAGATCCATGAGTCGACATTCAAGATTGGCGTACTCGGATTGGATTGTTAGAACCGGACCCTGTAGGAGCGCGGCATGGGGGCGCAGCGTTTCATGGCCGGTGACGTCGCATGCTCCGCGAGTGCTGAAGAGAATGCGGCAGGGATTCCCGGCGGTGTGCGCGGCCAATCCGCGAATCACGGCCAGGGGAAAGACGAGATGGGAATCCATTAGACGTTCGAAATTGTCGGTCGTCAATGTCTCTCGGTCTTCGCCCAACAATAGCACGACCCGCGTGGGACGAAAGTCCAGCGAAGCAAGATGGCTAAATAGACTTTCGAGACCCTGCTCGTGAAAAGGTAGTTCGATTTGCTCTTCGCCGACGTTGAATTCCACTCCCTGTCGGGCAACAATCATCGTTCCCCCGGTGTTCCCACGCGCGGCCGGCAGCGCATCGGCGATTGCGGCGTTTTCTTGATTGGAAATTACGAGCAAGTCCGCCGTGTCCTTCGCGGCGGGCGCGAGGGGAACGCGGGTCCAGACCGGCGCATGCAACAGGCCGCCGGACGTTTCGGTGGTATGGGCGGACGATTCCGGTAAGCGATAGCGACGGCGCTGAAAGGGATAGAGGGGCAAGTCCGGACGGCGTGCTTGAGGTTCGCTTCCCAATCGAACGCCGGCCAATCGCAGGCGCGCCTCGGCTTCCAGAATATGGTCGTGCTCATCGCGGTTGCTCCGGGGGACGGGCATGGAGGCAATGAGGGCGGGAAAATCACCCGCGCGACGAGCGAAGGAAGTCAGACCCGTGCCGGGGCCGCATTCCAGAAGAGCCGTTTCGCCCAGTGCGCGAACTCGCTCCAGTCCGTCGGCGAAGCGCACCGGCGCGCGCAATTGTTCAACCCAGTAGTCCGCGCTCCGAGCCCGGGAAGGTTCAACCCAATTGCCCGTAACGCAGGAGATGAACGGCAGTCGGGGTTCTCGTAACTCGATTTTTTCAAGGACGCCGCGAAACGGTTCCAGGGCTCCATCCATCATTTCGGAATGGAAGGCGTGAGAGGTATCCAGTTCCCGCGCGTCGATATGGTTTTCGCGCAGGTAGTCCATGACCCGGCCGATGTCCGGCGTCGGGCCGGAAAGGGTAATACGGTCGGCCTGGTTCACGGCGGCGATGGAGACTTTCGTGTTTTTGATATCATCCGGCGCGCGCAGCCATTGTTCCTCGGTCATGGCCGCCGAGAGCATGCGTCCGCCGGGCAGCTCTCCCATGAGTCGTCCTCGCGCCGTAACGACGGTCAGTGCGTCCTTGAGGCTGAAGACGTCGGCCAGGTGAGCGGCCGTGTACTCTCCCAGGCTGTGACCAAGCATTGCGCCGGGGCGCACTCCGCGACTGATCCAGTAGCGCGCAAGCGAGGTTTCCAGCGCGAAGAGAACGGGCTGGAGATTTTCCGTGCGACGCAGGCGTTGCTCGTCTTGCTCCGTGAAAAGCAGCTTGCGAATGTCCAAGCCCATCAGGGGCGAGAGCAACTCCGCGCATTCATCCAGGCTTTCGCGAAAGACGCGGGCGTCGCTCCGTTCGTATAATACACGCCCCATGTTCGCGTATTGAGCCCCCTGTCCCGGGAAAAGAAAAACCAGGTCGGGCTTGCGGGTTTCGGCGAATTCCGTGAATACGCGGTCGTCGGGTTTTTCGCGCAGCAGGCGAATGGCCTCCGTTCGAGATTCGCAGACTACCGCTCGGCGATGTTCGAAAAGCGCGCGATGGGCCGATAGACCATGGGCGGTACGGCTCAGGGGCGTCTCCGGGTTCGCCTCCAGATGCGCGGCCAGGTTTTCACCGGCGGCGTCCAGGGCGCTTTCGCTTCGCGCGGAGAGGAGCAGGATTTCGCTTTCGCGCTCGTCGCCGCTCGGCGTTTCGGCGGCCGACGTTTGGGGATGCGCGCGGCGCGGCGCTTCCTGCAGGACCATGTGGACATTGGTTCCGCCGATGCCGAAGGAACTTAAGCCCGCGCGTCGCGGGCCGTTCGTATCCGCCCAGTCTCGAGCTTCGGTGTTGACGAAGAAGGGACTGCCGTCCAGGCGCAGTTCGGGATTCACATTCCCACAGTTCAAGCTGGGCGCCAGAATGCCGCGCTTCAGGCTGAGTACCGTCTTTATAAAACCGGCGATACCCGCCGCGGCATCCAGGTGGCCGATGTTGGTTTTCACGGAGCCCAGGGCGCAATAGGCTTCACCCGCTTGAGGGTAAACCTCGCGCAGGGCGGCGATTTCAATGGGATCGCCCAGTAAAGTGCCGGTGCCGTGCGTTTCGATATAGGTGACCGAACGCGGATCCGCTTCAGCCAGGCCAAGGGCTTCGCGAATGACGGCTTCCTGTCCTTTCGCGCTGGGTGCCGTGTAGCCGATTTTATCCGCGCCGTCGTTGTTTACCGCGGAGGCGCGAATGATCGCGTGAATGCGATCGCCTTGCTCAAGGGCGTCGTCCAGGGATTTCAATACGACGACGCCGGCCCCGCTGCCCGGGATGGTTCCCGCGGCGTCCGCGGCGAAGGCGCGGCAATGTCCGTCGGGTGAAAGAATGCCGCCTTCGCGGTAGAAATAACCGGGACGTGGATGGGGCAGGACGGCCACGCCGCCCGCCAGCGCGATACCGCATTCGCCGCTCAGGATACTCTGGCACGCCAGGTGCACGGCGGTCAGGGAAGTGGAGCACGCCGTTTGCACCGTGATGGCCGGTCCCCGCAGGTTTAGTTTATAGGCGACGCGAGTGGCCAGAAAGTCGTGGCCGTTGTTGAAATGCGCCGGAAAGGGATCCGGTCCGATCATTTCGCGCCCCAGTTCATTATGAAGCATGTAGGTGTTCATGCCGGCGCCGCAGTAAAGGCCGATGGTTTCCTTACTTCGTTCCGCGACGATGTTCGCGTCCTCCAGGGCGTGCCAGGCGGTTTCCAGGAACACGCGATGTTGAGGCGAAAGGCGTTCGGCCTGCGAGGGCGGCAGGCGAAAGAAGTGGGCGTCGAAGGAATCCCGCTCTTCCAGTTCGGCCCAGGCGGGAACGTACGCGGGATCGGCGATGACCGCTTCGTCGACGCCCATGGCCCGTAGTTCGTCGGGCTGGTAGACGCGAACGGATTCGCGGCCTTCTCGGAGATTCAGCCAGAACTTCTCCAGATTCGGGGCGCCTGGGAAGCGGCCGGCCATGCCCACTACGGCTATTTCGATGCCGTTTCGATCATTGGAATTCGTCATGTGTATTCAGTTTCGCAGAGCGCCGCGTTTTTTCCTCAGTTGTTCCGCGGCTGCTCGGCGGCGTTGCGCGTTTTCAGCGGGAGCCTCGGCGTCGTGACCGGACGGTTCGGCGCTTGCTCCGGACGCGTGGGGGATGGTCGGTTGACCCATGGCTTCCCGCAGGCGACGAGCCAGGGTTGCCACGGTATTGTGGCGAAAAAAATCAGTCACCGGGAGTTCAATGTCGTGCACGGCCTGGATACGCGCGCGGATGCGAAGGACCAGCAGGGAGTGTCCGCCCAGGTCGAAGAAGTTTTCGTGGGGTCCCACGTGTTCCAGGGACAGGGCTTCGCGCCACAGCTCGGCGACGGACTTTTCCAGGGCGGTTTCCGGTGAACCCAGTTGTCGGGGATCGCGAGCCGATAGGGGCGCCGGTAGATTGCGGGCGTCTACTTTTCCATTGGGCAGGCGCGGCAAGGACGAGAGGGCAATGACGAAGCGTGGTCGCATGTATTCCGGCAGTTTTTCCTCCAGGTATGCCCGCAATCCCGCTTCAATATTATTTTCGCTCGACGAGTGCCCTTCGCTTATTTCCGCGTAGGCGGTCAGGTAGGCATCCGTTCCGCGCCTGAAGACGAAGGCTTCGCGGACGGCGTCGTGTTTTTCCAGTACGGTTCGGACTTCTCCCGGCTCGATGCGATATCCTCTTAACTTTAGTTGCTGGTCGGCTCGCCCCAGAAAGCGAAGATCGCCCGATTCGGTGTACACGGCTAAATCTCCGGTTTTGTACAGGCGTGTTCCCGGTTGAAACGGATTCGCTATGAATTTTTGCGCGGTCAATTCCGGACGTCCAAGATAACCTCGCGCCAGGCCGGCTCCTGATAGATAGAGTTCGCCCGGTATTCCCCGGGGGACCGGATTCATATCGCCGTCAAGGAGCAGGGTGCCGCCGCCCTTGATGGCGCGTCCGATCACGGCGGGGCCGTCTTTTTCCCGCAGGGCCATGGTGGAATAGGTCGTGTCCTCGGACGGGCCGTAGAGATCGTATACCTTCTTAATGTTTTCGCGCTCATAGAGGCGATTGACCAGTTCCGGCATGAGCGGTTCGCCCGCCAGGTTTACCACGCGCACCGAATCCGGTATTGCGTCTCCGCGCGCGAGCGCCGCCGCGGCGGAGGGCACCGTATTGAGAAGCGTAACGTGCTTTCGCGCCGGGTGTTCCGCCAGTTCCAGGGCATTGGCCGCGATGATTACGCAACCGCCCGCGCAAAGAGGCGTGAAAATCTCAAAGACGGAAAGATCAAAACAAACGGACGTCGAGGCGAAGACGCCTTCGAGCTCTTCGCGTGAATATTCCTCAAGGGCCCAGTCCATGAGGGCGCTCACTCCGCCCTGCTCGATGGCCGTGCCCTTGGGCAGGCCCGTGGAGCCCGAGGTGTAGATTACATGGGATAGTCGCGAACGCTCCGGGGGCGTCGTTGTTGTTTCCGTGCGTGGGGACGGCTTTTCTGGTTCAGATTCGTCCGGTTCCGGCACGTTGCGCGGATGAAGCAACGGCATCTCCGGCGAAAGTTCCTTCAATAGCGAAGAATCGCCTTCGATAATTAGAACCGCGGCGCGTGAGTCGTCGGCCATGAATCGCAATCGTTCCCCGGGATAAGCCGGGTCCAGGGGGACATAGGCGGCCCCGCTCTTGTGGATACCCAGTATGGCGGCGATGAGCTCCGGCCCCCGGGGCAGCGCGACGGCAACCGTACTCTCCGCTTTCACCTGGAGTTTTCGCAGAGCGTGTCGGTAAGCTTCCGCGCGGCGATTTAATCGCGCGTAACTCCAGGTCTCCTGAATGTTTTCGCGAGCGAAGCGCAGGGCCGGTGCTTCCGGATGTTCCCGGGCCGTCAGTTCAAAGCGGCGATAGGCGGGAACGTGTTCGTTCGGGACGGACTCGGGGACGCCCCGAGCGATGAGTTCCTGTTGCTCATGGGGAGCGGTCATGGGCAGGGTCAGGGCCGAGGCCGAGAGGTCCGCGAAAGCCTCGCGAGCTAAGTTCAAAAAATGATCGCGCATGCGCTCGATGGTGTCGGGGCGAAATAAATCCGTGGAGTATTTTAGGATGCCGCGAACTTCCCGAGCATATTCGTGCATCTCCAGGGTGAGATCGAATTGGCCTTCTTGCTGGGGAACATGCACGGCCTCCCAGTCCTCGTGTTCGGCGTGCATGCGAATCAAATTGAACATGGCCTGGAAAAGCGGCGTGCGGCTCAGGTCCCGCTCGGGAGCCAGGCGTTCCACGAGTACGGGAAAAGGGAAATCCTGGTTTTCCAGCGCTCGAGCGACGGAATCGCGTACGCGTGCAAGAACGGTTTCCACCGCGGGCTTGCCGGTCAGATCCAGGCGCATCACCAGCGGGTTGACGAAGTAGCCGGCGGCCTCCGCGAATTCGGCGCGGGTGCGCCCGGACGCGAGAGCGCCCAGAACTATATCGCGTTGATCGCAATAGCGGGCCAGCAACAGGGCGAAGACCGATAGAAACACCATGTAGGTCGTCACGCCCCGCTCCCGGGCAATGCCGCGGGCTTTTTCCGTCAGCTCGAGGGGCAGCGTGAACTCCAGATCGGCCCCGCGAAACATTTGAATGGGAGGGCGCGCCAGATCCGTCGGTAAGTTAAGCAGGGGAAGATCCCGCAAGGTTTCGCGCCAGTAGGCCCATTGAGTTTCGCCCTCCGCTCCGTGCATTAGTTGGTTTTGGAAACGCAAGAACGCGGCGTATTCGTCCCGCGTCGGTTCCGGTACGGGTTCGCCGAAGGTCTGGCTGCGATGGAGCGCCCGCAATTCGGCGGTGAGTAATTTCAGGGACTGAAAATCCAGGGATATGTGGTGGAGGCAGAACAGAATGTATTGCTCGTCGTCCGCGCGATTGATTACCGCCATGCGCAAGATCGGTCCGTGTTGCAGATCGAATGGTTTTTGGCGAAGCTCCCGGACGCGCGCCGCCAATTCTTGCTTACTCAAGTCGCGAGCGTCGATTTCATGGCGCTCGAAGTCCAGGAATGAATGAATTCGCGCGCGAGGTTGTTCTGCCTGGTAGTGATAGGTCGTCCGCAAGGCTTCGCGTCTTTCCACCAGGCTCCGGGCCGCGGCGAACAGCGCTTCAGGCGAAGCGGGAGTGTTCAGGCGAATCGCCTGGGCGATGTTGTAGGCGGAGCTCCGTGGAGAGCGTTCATGGAGAAACCAGAGCGCCCTGCGTCCCGCGGAGAGTTCGTCGCCCTGAATAACGTTTGTTTCGCGGACTTCCATGGGCGGGGCCCCTGGACGGCTATTCCCCCGCGCGATGAGGCCGGCCAATTGCTCAAGGTTGACGCCTCTAATAATGTCGGCCAGGGAGAGCTCCACGCCCAGGTCCGCGCGAACGCGATTGCGAATATGAAGCGCCCCCAGGGAATTCAGGCCATGGGCC
>CAZGYS010000352.1:0-6913 GCA_964530305.1 uncultured Leptospiraceae bacterium | reverse complement strand
CCAGGACATCGCCCGCGGGTCCGATACAATACTGGCGATTGTAGTAGTGCTCCCCGTCCCGAACGAGCACCGGCAGAACCACTCCCCGCTCCCGTTCGCGGCACACGGAACTGATTTTTTCCAGGGCCCGCTCTCCGGCCTCGGCCGCGGCGGATAGGCGGTCATAGTCGAAACCGGTGACGCAGGCCTCCGGAAAAACCACCAGTTCAGCCTCCGAGTCCCGGACCGCCCCGGCGATTCGGTCCAGGTTTCCATCGAAATCGCCCCCGCGGAATTCCATCTGGCACAACTGAACCCGCAGGGAAACGGCCCGCCGGGCCCCGGGAGAACCCGGGTTCGGGCCCCCTAGCCGGCCCGAATTCGGCTCATTGGAGCCCCTGGAAGCGCTCTTGTTCATAATGTTCCTGAAATTTATTTGCCCTTAAAGGGCCCCCTGGAAAAACCGGCTCCAGAATCAAGGAAGACCGCCCGACGGTCGATTTTATTTTTGTTTGGAACGGTAAGATGCAGGACGACATGCTCAACGATTTAGAAGACGACGATCTGGAAGATAAGAACGAGCTGGACTACACAAGCTATGTGTGTGAAGACTGCGATTATCGCTGGGAAGACGCCACGCAAGAAGAACTGGATACGGGCATGCTCGTATGTCCCATGTGCGGCAGCACCAATGTCACCCAGCTGTAAGAATACGGCTGAATTTTGATACCCGTTCGACTAACACTACTGCTCACCGGAGCTGTTTTGATTCTCCTGCTGGTTTTCGGTAATCCGGAACCCGTACGCGTCAACCTCCTCTTCTGGTCCGGGCGCTTTGCGCTCTACAAGGTAATCATCTCCTCCATGGCCCTGGGAGTGTTGATAGCGGTGATCTACATCGGCCACGTCAAATATCTGCGCCGGATTCGGACCGGTCGTATCGACGATCGTTACGACGATCGCTATCGCTAACCGTCACCGCCAATGCGCTTGAAGATTCTCCAGGGCCGCTACCGCGGTCGCTCCATCGCCATGCCGCCCGAGGTGAAGGGGAATCGCCATGCAACCCCGTCCATGGTCAAGGAGGCCGTTTTTCAGTTGCTGGACAATCACATCCAGGACCGGTCCAAGTATGCGTTTCTGGATCTCTGCGCCGGCTCGGGGCAGATGGGTCTGGAGGCTTTGAGCCGCGGCTGGGGCGAAGTGCACCTGGCCGAAATGGAACGCTCCCGCTTTTCCTTCCTGCTCAAGAATTGCGCGCCCTATCGCGGTGAAGTGAAACTGCACAACAAGGACTTTCGTCGCATGGGCGCGATCACGGCGGCGGCGGGCGATTGCGCGGTGTTTCTGGATCCGCCCTACTCGTTCTGGAACGACGATAAGTGTCCGGCCATGAATCGCTTCCTGGAAAATTTGAGTTCGTCGAACCAAGCGGTCGAAAACTCGGACATCATAATTTTAGTGCAAGGACCGGCGCCCTACCGCGACGGCGATGCATATTGTTCATCGCCCTTGCGAATCATCGAGACGAGCGAACACACCTATCGCAAGCAGGTCTTGACGCTGCTTCGAATCGCGGGGGGAAACGACGACGCCTCCGTTAAGTCCGCCGTTTTGAAAACCGATTAGTACAGCGAAGCTTCCTCCGCGAGGAAGTTCATCCGCAAGGCGTTCCGTAAGACTCTACGGTGCGATTGATCAATATTCAGGCAGGGTTTCGGCACCCTGCCTTTTTTTGGTTTACGCGGTAGGCGCCTGAAAAATCCTGTCCCCAGACGCTCGCGGGCGGCATGGCGCACGGCTTTCACCGAGTCGCGAAATCAATACTTACGGGAAACCGGCTTCTTTTCGGTATCGAACGAAGCTCATCATCGAATGAGCAGCATGGCATGGTCCTGAAACGGATCCGGTTAAATATAAAAAACCATGGATATTCTCGCGATAAGCATCATCGTCATCTACTCACTGGACATCGTATTTCTCTTCCTGTTCGGTCTGCACTGCTACTTGATGGTATACCTCTACTATCGCAATAGCGACTACTGCCTGACCGCTCAGGAACAAGAGCACGAACCCATCGACTTGAAAAAGGTCAAGGCCCGTGACCTGCCCATGATCACCATTCAACTGCCGGTTTTCAATGAATACTACGTCGTGGATCGCCTGATCAAATGCACGACGGAAATCAAGTGGCCCAAATCGCGCCTGGAAATTCAGGTACTGGACGACTCCACGGACGAATCCAAGGACAAGGCCGAGGGCCTGGTGGAATTGTATCGCGCGAAGGGCTTCAATATCCATCACATCCATCGCACCAATCGCCAGGGCCACAAGGCCGGCGCGCTCAAGGCCGGTCTGGAAGTATGCAAGGGTGAATTCGTCGCCGTCTTCGACGCGGACTTCATGCCCGCTCCCGACTTCCTGATTGCCTGCATGCCCTACTTCGACGAAGACAACATCGGCATGGTCCAGACCCGCTGGGGTCACATCAACGACGACTATTCCATCCTGACCAAGGCCCAGAGTTTCGGCGTCGACGGTCACTTCATGATCGAGCAGGTCGCGCGCAACGCCAACAATCTCTGGATGAACTTCAACGGCACCGGCGGCATCTGGCGTAAGAGCTGCATTATCGACAGCGGCAACTGGCAGTCGGACACGCTGACGGAAGACTTCGATCTTTCGTATCGCGCGGAACTGAAAGGTTGGAAGTTTCGTTACTTTCGCAACGTCGTCAACCCGGCGGAATTGCCGGCTACGATTTCCGCCTACAAGTCCCAGCAGTTTCGCTGGTGCAAGGGTTCCATTCAGACCGCGGTCAAATTGATCCCCACCATTTTGCGTTCCAAATTCAACTGGAAGATCAAGGCCGAGGCCATCATTCACCTGACGAACTATTCCGTGCATCCCTTGATGGTGATCAACATTCTGCTGACCCTGCCCCTGCTGTTGCTGGATAAGTGGACGGCCTACTCCATCTACGACGTGGGACTGGCGGTACTCTTCGGCGCGGCCACCCTGCTGTCCATCGGCACGTTCGGCCCCACGTTCTTTTACGTTTATTCGCAGCGAGAGTTGTATCCCGACTGGCGCAAGCGCAGCGTGTTCCTGCCCATCTTGATGATGATTGGAACGGGCATCGCCGTGAACAATACCCGCGCCTGGCTGGAAGCCGTGCTGGGCATTCAGTCCTCCTTCAAGCGCACGCCCAAGTACGGCATCGAGGACCGACGGGATAAATTGAAAGAAAGACTGAAGTACCTCGTCCCCATGGACAAGCTGGTCTTTCTGGAAATTTTCATGGGTCTCTACTGTGTGGCCTGCATTTATTTCGCCTTCGCGCAGGACCGTCTGTTCGTCGTGCCCTTCATGGTACTTTACGCCGGCGGCTTCTTTTACGTATCCTACCATTCCTTCCTGGAATCGAAGTTCAAGAAGACCCGTCCCCTGAAAGTTACCACCTCCGCTTCCCGGGCCGCGTAACGCGGCTCCACCGGAGTTTCCATGACCGGGGAAACTCCCGCGCAAGAATCAGGGCCGGAGACCTGGCCCCTCTTGAGCCTCCTTGGCAGCCGCGCCGTTCTGTATGAAAGCGGCCAAGCCCTGACCCATCGCTTCGCGCCCCTCAATTTCCAGGACCGAATCAAGTTGCTGGAAGACGGCGAAGAACGCCTGGCCCGGGGTAAACCCGTCACCCCCGATGAGTTTCACTGGCATCCCGGGGACGCCGGTCTGGCTCGTTTCCTTACCCATTGCCGGGAGCGCGCCCTGGCGACCGGAGGTCTGCGTCTGCATGCCTTGCTGGGAGACGATATTCCCCTGGAAGCCCTGCCCGCATCGAAGGACGGGAACGCGGGGGCCCAGGGTGATCCGGCGATTATCAGACTGACCGAAATCGCCTTTGAAAAATACCTGGGCCATCCGGCCGCCCCCGCGCCCGCCATTGGCGAGACTCCGGACCCACCGCGCGTACTGATCTACTTCAATCCCCACGAGGAACCCGAACTGCCCGCGGCCCGGGAGGAATCACGGGTCCTGGCCGAGAAGCTGGACGGCCGCTGCGATGATCGCTACATTGCGCGGGCCCTGGACGAAACCGAATGGCGCGGGCATCTGGAATGGGCCGATGTCGTTTTTTATTTCGGCCATGGTCGTAATATCTCGGGCGCCCCGGCGATTCCGTCTCCCTCGGGCTGGATGCCTTTCGGTCCGGCCGGCGTGGCTCTCGCGCGCAAGGCTTTCTTCTTTTCGGCCTGTTATCGCGGTCCCGCGGCGGGAACCCGTTTTCCCGGGGGCTGCGCCCTGTTTCCCCTGTGCAGGCTGGCGGATCGCCCGGCGCCCTTTCTGGGAGACCTTGTGGACAACTGGCTGTCCGGAGCCGAGCTCTGGCGGGCCTACCGCCACGCCGTGGAGCAAGACGCCCGCGTCGGCGATATGCGAAGATTCGTGTTTCAGTTACAGGGCTTGAACGCCATCGCCTCCCGCGCCGGGCTCTTCGGCTAAACGGCTCCCCGGCAAGGGAACGACGCTCACGGGCGCGACTATTGCTTTGACAGATTGGAGGCCCCCGGATATACGGAATATATGGGGGACGGCGGTTCTTTTTTTAACGATTCCATGAGCATGCGGGATCCGTCCCAGCAGAAGCGAAAAAAAGCCCGAGCGCAGGTTAACATCACGGGCGAATTCACCCTGGACGGAAGCGATTCCCTCCAGCCGTGCACCATCACGGATATCGGCACCGGCGGTCTGTCCTTCATCAGCAAGTCCACCCTCTACGAAGGCGATAAAATCAAGGTCCACTTCAAGCTGGGCAGCTTGAAAATGGAACTGGATACGGCCATCACGCGTACCATCGGCAAAACGGCGGGAGCGCAATTTCAGGCCATCTCGACGGAACAGCTGGAGCAGATCCAGGACTACATTCACAAAGCCTTCTTTGATAAAGACAAAAGTAAGATTGACAAAAACCGGCGCTAGAAATCGTTTTTCATTATCTTTCAGCCCCCGACCCGGTTCGCGGGGAACAATCAAGTGCTCGGTATCAGAAGTCTTTTCCAAAATTCGTTAAAACCGGAAATCCCCGAGTTCACGGCTCCCGGTTCGGTTATAGATCAAATCCCCCTCCCGCGTCGGTTGCGTATTCGTTACGGCCTGGAAGCCACCGGCTTCGACTTTTCACCCGTGGGCGAATTTCCCCGTCGTGTTCGTCAGGGAGATAAGCTGGCGGAGCGGGATTCGTTTCCATTGCTGGCACCCCTCTCCGGATTGGTTCAGCACGACGAAGAGAATAAACTCTTCGAATTGCGCATGGAAGGCGCCTTTCGTCTGGGGGGAGACGTTTCGGACGCGGAGCGTCCCATGCATCTCATCGACGAACTTAATAAGTCGGGCAAGAAGGAACAGGCGCGCGCCGCGTTCCTGGAGCAACTGCGGGACTCCGGTATCCCCTCGCTGGACTTTAAATCGTGCCCGCTCTTCGCCCAATTTAAGAAAGCCCTCGAACACAAACAGCCGGTCGTCATCATGAGCTACCTGGACCCGGAGGGCGCCGTCCACTGGGAAGCCCTGTCGAAAGAAGGCAAGGACGGCAAGGAAGAGCTCAATCGTCTGGGGGATTTCCTGGAAAGAACCCTGGGAAATTCAGTGAAGACCTACCGAGCTCGACCGGCGTTCGCGTCCGCGCGGCCGGACGCCGCCAACTATGGCCGCAATCTTCCCGAAGTACAAGCTCGGCGAACCCTGCGGGGCATTCGGGACGTGGCTTCCAGTCCCTCCCTGGAAGAACAGGGCATCGTCTATCTGGGACCGGCTACACTACGCGCCTTACTGGCCTTCCTGAATGAGGGCACGCCCTTCGTGGAACGCCTGACGGCCATTCGCTTTGAGCGCGGCGTTCTGAAGCACGCCCATAAGGGAGTCAAGGGTACGGTGCTGTATCGCCTGCCCAACGGCTTCGCTTTGAGCGAAATTCTGGAACAGTTATTGAATCGCCCCGAGCGCTGCGCCATCACCCGGGGAGATATTTTTCGACACGAGCCCCTGGCCGCGGACGCGGACCAATGGGCCATCTTCGACGGCTTTAACGCGGCCACCTATCACGTAACCCGTCGCGTGAGTCCGACCGCCGGGGACATGCCCTGCAGCGGTTGCTTCGCCTGTGAAAACGTATGTCCCGTGGATGCCTCGCCGCTCTCCCTGGTGGAAGGTCGCACCGGTAATTTTCGCGTCGACGATTGTCTCCTTTGCGGACTGTGCGACTATGTATGCGACAGCCGCATTAATATCAGGGATGCCGTGAATCGCCGACGCATCCAGGCCGACCTGCCGGAGCGACGCGTATGGTAAGCACGCCCCGAGCACGAGCTCGTCGCCTGGCGCCCCGCGTGGCCTTGATTCTGGAGACTCTGACCTGGTTGCTACCGCCGGTCGTGCTGTCGGCCTTCAGTCTTTACGCGGGTACGCCCGGCACAGGTAGTCTGTTGGCCCTGGTAGCCGTCGCGGCGGCCGTTTTCGTGCCCTGGACGTTTCGGGCCCGCTTCACTGCCGCTAAAACCGAACGAGACCCGGCGGACACAGGCATCCACGGCGCGCGTCTTCAGGGACGTCTGCTCTTCGGACTGCTGCAATTACTGTGGGCGGCCTTGTTTCTGCCATTGTCGGCCCCCCTCTGGCTATGGGGCCTGATTCTGATAATCGCGTTTCTGGCGGTGCCCGCCCTGGCCGGCGCCCGCTCCCTTAATATCGCGCCGGGCGCGCTGGTTTTCCTCCTGGCGATGCTGGCCATGCCGGCGGGAATCGTTCCCGGAGGTAAGGCGACCGGGGGGGCGTGGGCACTGTTGACGGGCGTGAACGTCTGGGCCGTTTCCGATCATGTCGCGGGAATCGCCCTGGCGGTAATACTGCTGCCGGTGCTCTTGAGGCCGGGTAGAAC
>CAZGYS010000351.1:0-6922 GCA_964530305.1 uncultured Leptospiraceae bacterium | reverse complement strand
GATACCTTGATTTTGCAGATTTTATTCCTGATTGCACGCTTTCGCGTATTTTTCGCGGGTTTTTTCACTCGAAAGCGAAGGGCGGCCCGGTACTTGCATTTTTTCAGGCACGATAAGCGCATTCATTTATCGATTCTCACCCCTGTAAACCGTGCGGGCCTCGTGCCCGGACGGTTTCTTTTTTATAACGGGGAACGGGGCAACGGTTTACGGAGCAACGGGAGAACGGCTTACGGGGAACGGGAGACGGTGCAACGGTCCACGGGGAACGGATCAACGGGGCGGTGGCCACGGGCGTGGTTAGCGCTTTGTGATGGCGATGCGATGGTCTTCGACCGTGATATCCAGATGGCCGCCCGGTGGGCACTGGCTCTTCCGGACGCGTCCGTCGGGGGCATGAACGGCTACTTGCCCGGAGGAGATCCTACCAATGGAACGGCTGTGAATCAGCTTTCGGCGTCCGTCCACCAGGCGGAGAGTAAAACCCGTCTTCCCATGGTTGCGGATTTCGCAGGTGTCCGCTGAATCGGCTGATTTTTCCGTGAAGGCACCCAGCAAGATCAGGCCGGAATACACCCCGATTGCCAGCACGCCCGTGCCGAGCACGATGCTTGTCCACTCACTCCGATTCATGGCGATCCACGGGATTTCACCCCGCTATTTCGTCAAGTTGCTCGGCGCATTTACTCGTGTCGGGTCGGTGCATAACTCGTGAATTCCTCTTGACTGCCCACCCCTGGACATCGACTTTCCCGGCGAGCGACCCAGGGTCGTAGGAGGTCCTACTTGAAGAAGCGCAGACTCGGCAATAGCGGCATGGTGGTTTCGGAGATTTGCATGGGCACCATGACCTTCGGATTCATGTGCGACGAGGCCGAATCCATCAAAATCATGGATCGGGCCGTGGATGAAGGCATCGACTTTTTCGATACGGCTGAAATCTATCCCGTGCCGCCCAAGGCCGAATACATGCACAAGACCGAGGAGATCGTGGGGCGCTGGATGAAGGGCCGCAACCGCGACGGGCTGATCATCGCCACCAAGGTGGCCGGGCCCGGTCACGGCTGGTTCGCGCCGCCCCTGCGCGAAGGCAAGACCGGTCTGGATAGGCATCACATCATCCGCGCGGTGGAAGGCAGTCTCAAGCGATTGCAGACGGACTACATCGATCTATATCAGACCCACTGGCCCGACCACGACATGCCCTATGAGGAAACCATGGAGGCGTTGACGGAGTTGATTCGCGCGGGCAAGGTTCGCGCCGTGGGGTGCAGCAATGAAAAGACCTGGGGCCTCATGAAGAGTCTGTGGGCTTCCGACGTCAACGGCACCGCGCGCTATCAAACCGTGCAGAATAACTTCAGTCTGTTGAATCGCCGTGATGAATACGAACTGGCCCAGGCCCTGCGCAAGGAAAACGTGAGTCTGTTGCCGTATTCGCCCATCGCCGGCGGCGTACTCAGCGGCAAGTACAATAGCGACGAAATCGCGGACGGCTGGCGCTTTTCGCGCTACGCGAAATCGGCCGCGCGTCAACGCAAGCAGTCCAATCGCTTTCTCAATGACCGGACCCTGGAGTCCACCGCCGAGTTCATGAAAATCGCCGCGGAAATCGACATGAGCGTGACCACCATGGCGGTGGCCTGGAGCAAGCAACACGACTTCGTGGCCTCCACTATCATCGGCGCCACCAGCGTGGAGCAAATGGACGATCTCATGAAGGCGAAGGACGTCGAGCTGGACCAGGAAACCTTGAAGAAAATCGACGCCGTCTCCGAGCGCATCCCGTATCCCATGGGATAATTCATGCAGTACGTCAATACCGGAGAATTCCTCAGCGATCGGCTGCACGTCTTCGAGGAGCGCGTCGCGTTGCGATTTCGCAAACGCGAAGGCCTGGGCGAAATTACCTACGGCCATTTGCGGGACCTTTCGCGCTCCGTGGCCGCCGGTCTGCGTCGCATGGGACTCTCCTCCGGTGACCGTTTTACCATCATCGCCGACTCCACCGCGGACTGGGTGATTACGTTCATCGCCGGGCATCTGCGCGGCGCCATGGACGTTAGTTTCGACCCGGCCCTGGATCGGGAACGCATCGTGGAGATCATGCGTCGCACTCACTGCCGCATTTGTTTCACGGACCGCGTAACCCTGGCCGAGTATTTGCGAAGCGAACTACCCCACCTGGACGTCATTTTGCTCAAATGGAAAAAGAGCGAATCAAAAGTATCCGGCATTCACACCCTGCGGGACGTGCACGACCGGGGCAAACGCCTGCGCTTTCGCGAAGCCTTCGGCGGCAATCTGGGCAAGCGCCATCCGGACGACCCGGCCTCCATCATGTACAAAAAGAAAGTCGCCGAGGGCCGCCTGCCCCGGGGCATCGTGCTGACGAACAAGAATATCCTGACCAATATCGCCTCGCTGGCTCGCGCCATACCCTCCACCGAACTGGACAATGTCCTGACGACCTTGCCCCTGTGGCATTCCTCGGGGCGCTGTTCCCTGTTCTTCGCGCTGTGGAACGGCGCCGCGCTCTCTTTGTCGGACCCGTCTAATATTCGCAAGGACATCTATGGTTTCGGGCCCAGCATCGTGATGGCCCACACCTGGGTGCTGGAGAAGTTTCGTCGCCGCTTCCTGCAGGGTAGCTACGGCGATTCGCCCCTTCGTCAGGTCCTGCGCCGCGCCTATTTGTTCTTCGCGCGCATGACGGCCTGGGCCGGCGCCTACTACAGCGGCCAGTTGCCGGAGTTTCGCGGTCGCGATCCCGTTTCCACGGCGCTCTTGAACCTGTATGCGCCGGTTTCGCTCATCGTCAGTCTGCCGATTAAACTCGCCGGCGACATCATGTTCGGCAAGGCCCTGGAGCGAACCCTGGGTGGTAATCTGCGGGCCGTGTTCACGGGCGGGGCGCCCTTCGCGCCGGGGGCGGATTTCTTTTTTCAGGCCGTGGGCGTGAGCGTGCTTGAAAGTTACTGGATGACCGAGGCGTCCCACGTGATTTCCTCGCGGGTGCTGGAGTTTACCGGACAACGCAAGCGCCTCCTGCCGGGCACGGTGGGGCCGGTGCTGTCGGGCACCGAACTGAAGCTGGTCAATCAACGCGGCGAGGACGTGACCCATACTCCGGGGAAAATCGGCGCCATTCATATTCGCGGGCCCCAGATCATGCAGGGCTACTTTCAGGATCCCGAGACCACCGAGCGCGTGCTCGACAAGGACGGCTGGTTGTATACCGGCGACGCGGGGCGCTTGACTCTGACCGGCGAACTCAAGATCGTGGAGCGATGGGGTCGCCTGGGTTAGGGCGATTCAATACAACGCGCGCGAGGAGAGAGCATGAAATACTGGCTGGTTAAGTCCGAACCTTACGAATATTCCTGGGACGAACTGGTGAAGGACGGCACGGCGGACTGGACCGGCGTGCGCAATTACCAGGCGCGCAACTTCATGCGCGAAATGAGCACGGGGGACATGGTCGTCTATTATCACAGTCAGACCGACCGTGCCGCGGTGGGCGTCGCGCGCGTAACGCGAGAGCACTATCCGGATCCCGAGGCGAAAGAGGGCGATTGGTCGGCCGTGGACATCGCCGCGGTGGAACCTTTTGCCCATCCGGTTACCCTGGCCGCCATCAAGGCCGACCGGGCGCTGGCCGAGTGTTATCTGATTCGCAATTCGCGGCTCTCGGTCATGCCCCTGACCCGCGTGGAATACGAACGCATGCTGGCATTGAGCAAGAACCCGCCGGCGCCCGCTGCTAAAAAATCGCCCGCGGCTAAAAAGACCACAAAGAAGACTACCGTCAAAAAGAAAGTCGCAAAAAAGGCCGCGAAGAAGACGACGGCAAAAAAGAAAGGCGCCAAAAAAGCCGCGAAGAAAGCGCCCGCGGCTAAAAGATCGACGGCGGCAAAAAAGAAAACCGCCGCCAAAAAGAAACGCAAATAGGAACGGGCCATGAAGTCGGAAAAACTGAAATTCAGGAATGACCAGGGCACCGAGCTGGCCGCGCGTCTGGAATCGCCCACGAGCGGTCGACCCCGGGCCTATGCGCTCTTCGCGCATTGTTTTACCTGCAATAAGAACCTCACGGCCATTCGCCACATCGCCCAGTCCATGACGGATCAGGGAATCGCCGTTTTGAGTTTCGACTTTACCGGCCTGGGGGAAAGCGAAGGCGATTTCGCCGATACGAATTTCACTTCCAATACCCGGGACCTGGTTTCCGCCGCGCGCTTTCTCGAAGAGAACTACCAGGCGCCCTCCATCATCATCGGCCATTCCCTGGGCGGCGCGGCCGTGCTGCAGGCGGCCCATGATATTGCTTCGGCGAAGGTCGTGGCCGTCATCGGCGCTCCGGCGCGGGCCGAACACGTGGCTCATCATTTTCAAAATTCCCTGGATGAAATTGAATCCAGTGGAGAGGCCGTGGTGGCCATCGGCGGCCGGCCGTTTCGAATCAAGAAGCAATTCGTGGACGATATCGAAACCGCGTCCGGCGAAGAGCGAATTCGCGCCTTGAAAAAAGCCCTGCTCATCGTGCATTCGCCTACGGATAATGTGGTCGGTATCGAAAACGCCGCGGCGATTTTCCAGGCGGCCATGCATCCCAAGTCCTTTATTTCCCTGGACGGCGCGGACCATCTTATGAGCCGCAAGCAGGATTCACGCTTCGCCGGTTCGATCATCGCCTCCTACGCCGACCGGTATCTCGCCGATGAAAGCGAAGCCGAGCTGAAGACAACTCAACAAGTGCTCACGCGAACGGGCACCGACGGATACACCACCGATATTCGCGCCGGGGACCACGCCCTCATCGCCGATGAACCGCCTTCCGTGGGCGGGGCGAATCTGGGGCCCACGCCCTATGACTACCTGCTGGCCGGGCTGGGCGCCTGCACCTCCATGACCCTGCGTATGTACGCGGATCGCAAACAGATTCCGCTGGAAGAGGTGCGCGTGCATCTCTCCCATGATAAAATTCACGCCGAGGATTGCGCCGATTGCGAAACGAAGTCCGGCAAGCTGGACCGCATCCAGCGCGTGGTTCAGGTCAAGGGCGACTTGACCGATGAACAAAGAAGCAGACTGCTGGAGATCGCCGACCGCTGCCCGGTCCATCGTACCCTGTCGTCGGAGATTCTCATCGAAACCAGTCCGGGAGAGTCTTTATGAAAATTACCGAGGATGAAATCGACGGCGTCCTGGTGATGCATTTCGACGGTGAACTGGATCTATATCACGTGCGGGAACTGCGCGAATATTTTAACGAGAAGGTCGAGCTGGGTAAGAATCGCATTATCGCCGATTTTACCAAACTCTCCTATGTGGATTCAACCGGCATCGGGATCATGCTGCATGCCTTCAATCAACTTCAGGAAGCGGGCGGGGCGTTGCGATTCGTGCACATCCCCGAGGGCATGGTGCGCTTGTTTCGCCTGGCCGACCTGGGCGGCAAGTTCGAGATGTTCGACAGCCAGGAAGCGGCCCTGGCCGCCTTTAAGAAATAGGCCGGCTTTAATAAGTAAACCGGGCTTATTCGCGAATGGCGATGGCGATGGGAGTCGTGCCCGAGCCGGCGTTGAAAATTTGCGTGATGGTCCAGGAATCCTGCGCGCCGGTACTGGAAACCGCGACGAAGGGATCCAGGGACGTGGTCTGAACGCCCACGGCGATGAATTGTTTTCTTGTCACACTGTAAGTTACGCGATCCCAGTTAATCGTCGGACTACAGACCCCTCCGGTCGTCATCTGGATGGCGCCGCCCAGCCAGTTGATCCCATTGACCGAAATATCCAGGTTGCAGTTGTTGCCGACGGCTATCCAGGTTCCCGTAAAAGGGTCATAGGCCGCGCTGCGCATATCCGTGCTGCCCGTAAACGCATCCGTTACCGTGCACACCGGACTCGTGTAGGGTGAATACAACAGCCCGTTGTTTGACGCATCGCTTGCCACCGAAAGAAAGTTAAGCCCCGGCCCGCCGGCAATGTCTTGAAATGAATTCGCGCTGGAGGTCAGGAGGCAACTGGTGCCGTCTACGGCCGTGAACGCGGTCGTGGTGGGATCGGCGGACCTGAACAGGAGCGGCGTGGCCGCGCCGGACAACTGGCCCGTGAAGAAAAACTCACCGTTAAAATAGCCGGCGCCGTAGTCCTGAGTGCCCGCGCCGGTTCCCGGAGTGGCCCAGGTCTCGCCCGTGGCGTTACCCGTACGCGTCGTCGGAGTTCCCGTGCTTCTACCCGCCGCGAAGAATGTGTCGTTCCCGAATGATACCATATTGAGAGCGGTATCCAGGCCCACTTGACAGTTTTGCTGAGTCCAGTTGATGCCGTCCGTGGAAGTGGCAATGTAGCATTGGGGCATGGCGCCGGAGTCCTGGCCGACGGCCACCCAGACCCCGTTCCCGTAGACGACGTCGTTAATGGTATTGCAGGCGTAAAGGTCACTGGGCAGGGAGACCGCTTGCCAACTGGTTAAATCCGTCGAGTAGTACGCGAAACAACCCGCGTCGTTACCCACCGCCACCGCCATGAATGAACCGGCGGAAACCGGCGTGTCCGAAAAAAATGAGCTGCCGTCCGCGGCGGTCGCGCTGCTGGTGCCGTCCGCGTTCACGGTAAAGGTTTGATTGTAGGGCTGAGAACTAAACGTGAAACTCAGTGTATGCGTGCCCGGTGAAAGCGAGACGGAGAATTTCCCGGCTGCGTCCGTGCTGCCCGTTACCTCGGCGCCGGAAGCGATGACGCCGAAGGGTCCCTGGTTTCGCGTAAAGGCATTGGAGGTAAAAGTAAGCGCGGTGCTGGTTACCTGCGCGCCCGTCCGATCCCGCAACAGGCCCGCCACGGTGACCGTCGTGGTGACGGATTTATTCAGGAACAGCGCCGGAATGGCCAATCCGCCGCGCGTGGAATCCAGGGCG
>CAZGYS010000350.1:0-6938 GCA_964530305.1 uncultured Leptospiraceae bacterium | reverse complement strand
ACCCGTTCACCCGTTCACCCGTTCACCCGTTCACCCGTTCACCCGTTCACCCGTCAAAAACTACTTCACTCCCCACGTGACATAAGAGAACATGGATTCAACCATGGAGCCCAATCCGTATCAACAATCCATTTTCACCGGTCCCGGAAAGTCGGGCTGGTTTTCGCGGAACTTTTTTAATGCCTACAATCGATTGTTGAGCCGAATTCAGGGTCCCAACGCGACGCGCGGGCCCTTGCGCATGCTCCTGGTGGCCGCGCTCCTGGGCGGCTTCTGCATCTTCCTGCTGGCGGCCACCGCGGCGGACTTCTCCCTGGTCTACAATGATTCCGGCTACGAGCGTCCGTCCATCATCTACGCGAAAGGCGCGGGGGATAAGTGGGTGCCCATCGCGGAGTTCTATCGCTTCAATCGACGGGTCATCGATTTGTCCAAACCCGAGCTGGGCGGTCTGAATTCGCGCATCGCCCGGGCGTTCATCGCCACCGAAGACAATAACTTCAAGAGTCATCCCGGCCTGGACCCGCGCGGCATTCTGCGCGCGGCCATCGTGAATATTCTGGCCGGTCGCATCAAGGAAGGTGCCTCCACCATTACCCAGCAGGTGGCGCGCTTGCGATTCCTGACCAGCGAACGTTCTTATCTGCGTAAGATTCGCGAAGCCTTCCTGGCGCTGGTCGTCGAGACCCGTTACTCCAAGGAAAAAATCATGGAGTTGTATCTCAACGAAGTGCCCCTGGGTCACGGCACCATCGGCGTGGAAGCCGCGGCGCGATTCTATTTCAACAAGAAGGTTTCAAAATTGAGCTGGGGGGAGGCCGCGTTGCTCGCGTCCCTGACCACTCGCCCGCGCGATTTCAGTCCGCTGCGCAATCTGCATGAATCCCGGCGCAAGGTGAGGGTGGTCTTTCAACGCCTCATTGAAACCGGAGTCATGGATACGGACACCGCCGCCCGGGAATACGCGGCCCTGGAGAACGATTACTATCGCGTCTTGAATCGCTCTCCCAATGATTCTGCATTTCACCGCCGTTTGAACGCGCACCCCTACGCGTCCGAATACGTGAAATACGTTTTGCCCAGGCGCTTCAAGCGCAAGCTCTACACCGGCGGCCTGCGCATCTATACGACCATTCGCGTGGCGCATCAAAAAGCGGCCGAGGACACCTTTATCCCGCATTTGAAAAAACAGACCGAGAAGCGTAAGCGTCCGCCTTACAAACATTTCGATCGTTTCGACGATGAGATGGGCGCGGTCTACGCCCTGGCGGGGGAGCTCTTCGACCTGCCGCGTTATCGCGTGCGCATTCGTCGCGACGAGCGCAAGTTTCATCGCTCCTTTATTCATGAGATGCGCGACGAGTTTACCGTGCTCAATCGCCTGTTTGGAGAAAGGCGAATCACCGCCGCGCTGGACCACCACCTGCGCAATACCGAGAAATACGTGGACGTGCAAAAACCCGTGCAGGGTTCCTTGATTTCCATCCGTCCCGTCACCGGCGAAATCACGGCGGTAGTGGGCGGCGCGGGTTTTACTTCCAAGAATCAGTTGTTGCGATTCACCCAATCCCGTCGGCGTCCCGGCTCATCCTTTAAGCCCATCGTATACGCGGCGGGCATTGAATACACCGGCCAATCCAAAACGGATAAGGACCTCAAGCCCCTGACGGCGGCCACGGTCATCGACGATTCGCCGACCCATTTCGTGAACCGGGACCAGTCCGAGTATTCGCCCGAGAACTACAACCTGCAATACCACGGCCCCATGCGCTTGCGAAGAGCGCTGGCGCTTTCCAAGAATACCGTGGCCGTGAAGGTGTACGAGCGCATGGGGCCCGCGCGCGTGAATCCCATCATCGAAAAGATTCTGGCCCTGGACGAACCCCGTCGCCGCAAGCGTAAACTGCCCGTGGACGCGACGCTTGCGCTCGGGACGTATCCCCTTTCGACCCTGGATATGACCCGGGCCTTCTCGGTCTTCGCGTCCGGCGGGCGCAGAACCCATCCCCACGTGTTGCTCTACGTTAAGGATTCCAATGGGGAGATGCTCAAGGACTATCGCCCCGTGCACGCGAAGAAGGAAAGGACTCAGGTCGTTTCGCCGGGGACCGCGGAAATCATCACTTCCATGCTGCGCGACGCCGTCGCCAGGGGAACGGGGCGGGGCGCCTTCGTACCCGGGCGAAGCGTTGCCGGAAAAACAGGCACCACGGACCGTTACACCGACGCCTGGTTCGTCGGGTTTACGCCTAATCTCGTGGCCGCGGTTCAGATTTCGCACGATCGCGTGCAAAGCCTGGGCGCGGGAGGCGCGGGTGGCACAATCGCCGCTCCCGCCTGGCGAAGATTCGTCGCGAAAGCGCTTCAGGGCGAGCCCGCGGGGCGATATCGCTTCCCCGGTTCGCGCGTAACGCGCGTCGCCGTAAGCGAAAGGTCCGGAAAACGAATGGGTCCCCTGTGTTCGGACGCCATAAGCGAAATGTTTTTGCCCGGTACCGCGCCGACCCAGCTGTGCACGGGGGATGGTCCGCCGGATCTACGCGACCTGCCGGGTACCGATCCCGGAAATACTAAGGGCGATGATAGGATTCTCGGCGACGACCTTTGATTTTTGCCGGCCTTTCTCCGTAGTTCCAGGGAGAAAATTTTCCCTTTTCGCCTTCCGCCGGCACGAATTCGCATTGTCCCCATAAAGAGGAATTATGTTCCTAAAATTTCAAAGCGGCAGCTTAAACGGCATTTTATGGCCGAAGGGGTGATTTTTTTCCTTGCTATGTGGGGGCCCTTCGGCATATTCCTTTATTCTCTTACTCAAAAAAGATATCTTTCGTGAGATGTACCTGGAGGAATAGATATGGCAGTGGGACAGTTCCCGAAAAGTCCGATGAAAATCGACCCCACCCTGCCCAGCGCGGTAGGCTCGAAGGCGTCGCTGGTCTGGGAAGGCCGTAATAAACCGGCCGAATCAAAACGCATTATCGATGATACGTCGAAATATATTAGCAATTACGTAGAAACGAAACTGCCGCCGGAGGTCCTCAAGGATGTGGACGTCATGGCGAGCCTGGAAGACAAGATTTACAACTATGTAAACCAGGCGTACGTGAATATGTTCAACCGTTACTCGGTCACGGTTGAAGATGAGATGACGAAGAAGGTTCGGGACTTCATCGACAAGGAAGAGATTAAATCCCTCGCTCGATACACTCCCACTGAAATCGTAGAGCTGCTCGACAAAGTCGGCGGTGGAGACAAGTTCAACACCGGCGAACTCGAGAAATCAGTCGTGAACATGTATGGTCACCTGCAAGGCCATATTCAGCGCGGTATGAACGACCTGGAGAACGAGACCAACTCGATTCTGCGTCAGAAAACCGACATCGGCGCTTTCGTTCGCGGTGAGAACGCTTACTCGATTGTTAAGTGTGCCTTCAAGGACAGCGCTTACAAACCCAAGACCGTTTCCGATATTAAGCTTTCCATTAATATCTTGGATTCCGAGCTTATCAGCCCGATCTTCCACTATCAGACGACGGTTGAATTCCTGCTGAAGGATTCCCTTTCCCAGCACATCAGTGAACTGATCGACCGGGAAATCGAAAAGCTGAAAGAAGAGCTGGTGGATTCCGGTCGCGCTGAACTGAGCGACGGCGAAATCATGTTCGAGAAAATCAAGCTCGTGGACAAGTTCACGGACGATAATCCTTCGGACCCCAACTCCAAGCGCTACACGATTCTGGCCAAGAAGTTCATCGACAAGATTGAAGGCCTTCGCGCCGAGATTGAGCAGGACGATTTCGACCCGCTGAACATGCGTGAGCAGATCAAGAAGATCATCGACTCCGAGAACATTCGGAACCGGGGCTTCAACACCGCCGTAAACACGATTACCTCCATTCTGGATACCTCCAAGCTTGGTTATCAGGTTTGTGATAATAAGAAGAACGCGCGTGATTGCTTCATCCGTGAATACGAGGATCAAGACGCTACCCAACTGCCCGACGAGCGCTATGCCATTCGTCTGGTTTACATGGATCAAACCCAGATCCGTGAGCAGAAGCGTCTGTTCGACACTCGTATCGAAGCCTTCATTCGCGAAGTGGAAGCCGTATGGGACGTCGTACACAAGATGTACGAGAATTCCAAGGGCGGAACCAACTTCTTCTCCAAGATCTTTGGTCGTAAGGAAATGAAGGATTTCGAGGACCTCCATGCGAAAGTCATGGATAAGAAGGTCGCGAAAGATCGCCAGGCCATGAACAATGACCCGGACGAACTGCGCTGGGACAAACTCCAGTTCCGTGACACCCCGAACACCTTCGTTGAGAAGAACAATCGCACCTACACCACGGACATCAAGAACGTGGGTGATAAGATCAACTACCTCCAGAACAAGCTTCAGGAAATGTATGCTTATCAAAACCCGGTTGAGCGGGTCGTGATGGACAAGCGCCTGTCCCTGCTGGAGCGGGAATTCAATGATTTCACCTATGAAATCAATCCCCACCACCTGCAGCCCGGCATTCTGCTGGACGTGGACATTACCACGGTTAAGCGCAAGCAGTTCATGATGAAAGGCATGGCCAACGTACTGAACGAATTCCTGTCGGGTATTTCCCAGGGTTTCGCGGACGCGGCTTTCGCATCCTTCAAGCGTCGTCGTTCCACGGTGCGCGCGGACATCGATCAGAGCTTCTCCATCGAAGAGGACCAGGAAACAATGGCTGCCGCTGCTTACTCGCAGGCGGGCGGAGAGCCCGGTGGAGATTCCACTCCTCCGGCCAGCTCGGCTCCGGCCCAGTCTTCCTCCAGTGCTCCGGCTTCGTCGGGTGGAGATTCCGGTTCCTCCTCCGGAGGCATCAAGGGTTCGGCGGATGTTACGCCGAAATCTTACGAAGACAAACTCAAGGAGATGGGTCTCAAGGAACTCTAATCAAGAGCCTGGACTCATTTTCGAAACCCGCGGCAAGGCAACTTCCGCGGGTTTTTCTTTATCCAGGGAGGGATTCGCGTCGCGTCGTGTATTACGAACTTGTCAAGTCTTTTTCGCGCGCGATGATTGCTGCCGAGAACTGAGTCCTTCCGGCGGGACAAGTAGTCTTCCTGGAAAGTGTTTGCTATTCTTGCCGTATTCCGGAAGCATTGCCCCTCGCGCCGGATCACGCGGGGCGATTCACATTCCACCTGGGGCGGTAACACAACATGAGCAGTACTTTTGCTTCCAAGGATCTCACCACGCTCGGTACGCGAGCTTCCTTCAATAAAACCCTGAGACACATCGTAAACGTGACCAGCCTCATCGAAGCGGTAGGCAAGGGTTCTAATCTGGCGGATCAGCTGAACGCCATGGTTGAGGGAGACGTCCTGAAGCGAGAGCAGCTCGCCCCGATCCTCTCGGTGGTGCTCGTCAGCAAGTATGAATTCCCGTACTCTTCCATCAACGTATCCGAGACCGTGAGCGACTTTTCGAAGATTGTGGAAACCTTCACCAAATGGAACGCGGTGAACATGGTCGTCGCCTACCACCACCCTAACTTCGGCATGCTGCTGGCCAACCCGGCCAATGCCGCCCACTGGGACGCCATTCATGATCTAAAGAAGGACGAGTTGATGGTGGTATATGCCCAGACTCGCAATAAGAATCCTGATTCCGCCCGCAAAGCAATCGACGCTCTGCTCGATCTCATGGCCGGCAAGGAACCGCAAGAATCGCCCGATTTTATCGACGTCAAAAAACCCGCTCCGGCTCCGAAACCCGCGGCCGCCGCGGCACCGGCCGGCAAGCGTAATCTCACGCCCAAGTATTCCGTGCAGGTTTCCAACGAGCTGTTTCACAATGGTAACGTGGAAGCCTGGAAGAACATCATCGAATCCTATGAAGCGGCTCGACCGGGTTGCCAGGTCATCGTATATCACGAGGGTGAGCTGATCCAGGACCTGAACTCTCTGTTCAAATGGGGCAAGGTTAAGCACGGCGGCCTGATTTTCTTCCAGGTGGCCGGCACGAACATCAAGGGCGTGAGTCGCCTGCAGAAGTATCTCTACGAGGGGGCCTCCGCTCGCTATGAGACCTTCATGAAGCATGACGTGAACAAGGTCCTGAATCTCTTCTGATTCCGGACCAAGCTTCCGAGATCGGCCATCTTAAACCGGCCACGGAACGCACGAAAAGGCCTGGGAGTTCGACGGGAACCCGGGTCGCCTCCCGTTCCTTATCCGCGTCACGCATAGACCGACGCCCATACCCAAAACCTTCGGTGTTTTCCGTGTGTTCAGTGGCCCACGTTTATCCGCGCAATCTTCCTGATTCCGTGCGTAAGTTTCCGTGCTCCAGCTTCCGATATACAAACCATGTTCACGGATTATTTTACCAGGCAATCCGGGGAGTTGCTCGACACGCTCCGTCGCAACCTGGACGAAAAAGGGCTGGGGCTGCCGGCGAAGGAAAAAGACCTCTCCGTCTTTAACGAGTTCTATACCTTTCTGAAGGATCATCTTCCCGAGGCCTATTCCCTGGCGACGGGCAAGGTTCGCGGCAAGAAACACATCCTCAATCGCAATTGCGATGTGCTCATATATAATAAGTGGTGCCCCAAGGCGCTGGAGATGGCCGGCGGTTATGTCCTGGTGGATAGCCTGCATGCCTTCATGAGTCTGGAGACGGATCTCAAAACCGCGGGCGTCACCACCCACGCGGCGATGACCAATGCGCTCAAATCGCTCTACCAGGCCGGCAAGCCGCGCAATGACTCGCCCGTGATTCCCATGTTCTCGGTGTTGTTCGCCTATGATTCCGCTTTGCCCTTGCTCTCGCACAAGGTTGCCATTCGCGACGTCTCTCGGGAAAAGGAAATTCCCGTGTCCAATGAAATGGCCCTGATTGAGAATACAGATCATGTCCATTTCAAGGTTGCCATTCGCGACGTCTCTCGGGAAAA
>CAZGYS010000349.1:0-6952 GCA_964530305.1 uncultured Leptospiraceae bacterium | reverse complement strand
TACAGGGCATCGACGCCTACATGGAACTGTTGAACATTTCGCGGCCCCGGGACGCTCGCCCGCGAAATCTCTTCGAAATCGTATTCGAGGCAAGCATGATGAGGAGCTATTCGGCCCTGAAAAACATCATGAACATGACCTACGGTGATTTACTGGGCGAGCTCTTCGGCCAACATCGCTTGATTCGCGCAGTACTTTCCGGTCCCATCGGCAATCTAGGACTGCCGCCTTCGCGAGCGTCGGCTCTCATGATGCTCGGTTTCATGAATCACGTGGTGGACGGCGCTTATTTCCCCCGGGGCGGCGGCGGAGCCTTCAAGAATGCCTTTCTGAAAGGGCTCGCCAAGACGGGGGCCGCGGTCCGACGCCGCTCGCCGGTCGAGCGCATCCTGATCTCGTCCGGAGCCGCCTCGGGGGTTCGCCTGCAAGACGGAACCGAGTTCCTTGCCGATGCCGTCGTCTCCGCGGTGGAACCCCATACCCTGTTTACCGAACTCTTATCCGAGGACCAGGCCGTCCCGCGGGAAGCGCGCGAACGCGCCCGCAATCTGGAGCCCTCCATCGCCAGTATGTGTTACTTTGCCGGCGTTCGCGTGCCGGGCGCCGAGCCCGACTTTCAGGGGGAAAACGTCTGGCACTATCCGTCGTCGGATCTGGACGCCATGTATTCCTGGTCGGAGCGCGACGTCGCCCATGATGATTTTTGCTTTTATCTTACATCGCCTTCGCGCAAGGCCCCCGAGTCGGGTCTGTGCCCGCCCGGTACCGAAACCATCCAGGCCATCGCCTATGTTCCTTACGAACCTTTTCGGGGCTGGGCGGGACTACCGGTGATGAAACGCGGTTCGGAGTACGCGGAATACAAGGACGCGTTGCGGGAACGTTTCGCCGCGGCCATTGAAAGTAATTATTGCCCCGGTCTGCGCGAAAACCTGGTGGTGGAGGATTTCAGTACGCCCGTCACGAACCTTCATTTTACGGGCGCCCTGGAAGGCGGCATGTACGGGCCCGCGCACACTCCGGAACAAATGTTCGCGGGCCGTTTTGGTGAGCGCGGCCCCCTGAAAAATCTGTATCTTTGCGGCTCGGGCACCACGTCCGCCGGCGTGGCCCCCTGCTGCGCGAACGGCCTGGCGGCCGCCCGGGCCCTGCTCGAAGATCTGTAGAGGACCTTACTTTTTCTTCTTAAATTTCTCCAGCTGGTCGGCCGGGAAGAAACTGGGCGGCATCGTAGGCGCGGGGAACTTCTTGCTGAAGGAAGTAGAATTACACATGAACGGTTTCAATGGATCGTAGTATATGGTAATACTCTGAGTCATCTTTTCCAGGTCGGCCTTGAAGGCGGGGAATTCCGTAAACGTGTTCGTGGGAGTCGTGGAGCCCTTCTTCTTGAAGATGGCGCCGGTACCGATGGAGACCATCAACGCATCGCCTACGTACCAGAAGTAGGAGAAGATGGGGTGCCGGACGTTCTTTTGATAGTTGTCGACCTGACTGCGCCAGATGTCGGAAACACAGGAATCGCAACGCGAAGCGGCGCAGTTTTTGCGCGGGTCCCCGCAAGGATTAGGATAGCAACTGACTTCCGGCGAGTGATATACTTTCCAGCTATTACTGATGGTCCCGGCGGTCCAGTTGCAACAGCCCATGTCCAGGTGGCTGGGAATCTCATACTCCGCCTTCCACATAATGCATTCGCCCTTCGGACCCTTGCGCGTGCACGTGGGTTCGGGAGTCCGCGTCATCACCAGTTCCTTGATAAGCCAGAGTTTTTCCCAACCCGGGTCCCCCATCCACTGGGCCCAAGCTACATTGTCTCGATAGACCAGTTCGATGGCGGTCTTGACGGGTACCTTCGTCAACTTGCCGTTGATGTTCATGGGCGCCACGGAATAAACCGCGAACCAGGATTGAAACAGGGGTTCGTCCGGATAATAGCGATTGGAGTAATACTTGCCGTCCGACGCCGGCTTCTTGTGCATCTCCGGCATCAGGAAATAGTTACAACCTTCCAGGTTTTGAAGGCCGTGGCCGGCCACGGGAACCTTTTCCCAGTGCGGCGCCATGTAATTACAAAAGACCTGACCTTCGTAAGGCAACCACCCGCTCTCGGCGTTGAAGGCCGGCAGGGGATTCGCGTTGGAAATGTTTTCACAGTTTACGGAATCCGTAGCCGCCGGCACGGGATCCGACCCGGGAAAAACCACCAGGGTTTGGCGGCCGGCCGGCGCGCCCGGCTTGCAAGCGAACGCCATGACCGCGCATGATAAAAGAAGCGAAACAGCGATTAGTTTTCCATGTACCCTCATGGGGACCCTCCGATTACGTAGTTGATTTTATTTTCTCTCCGCCCATGGGGGCGGTTCCCGGCGCGCGCGATTCGTCTCCCAGCGGTAGGCGAATCGTGAATTTTGTACCCTTGCCGACTTCACTCTCAATGGAAATGCTGCCGCCGTACAACGCCAGGGTCTTATTGACTTCGCCCAGGCCCAGACCCGTACCGGTGTCGGGTTTGGTGGAATAAAACGGTTCGAATATTCGCTCTTGATTTTCGCTCGAAACCCCGATGCCGTTGTCCCGAAACTCCATGATGCACTCATCATCGTTGGCCGTCAGGCTCACCGAAATTTCGGGCTCGGCGCCGTCCCGGGACATCCTCTCCTTCACGGCGTCCACCGCGTTGAGATAAAGATTGTCCAGGATGGAATCGAAATGATCGGCGCGTCCTCGGATTTCAAGCGGCCCGTTGGTTCGAGCCAGAAGCGGAAAGCCTTCGATGGAGCGATTCACCGCGCTGCGAATCACCTCGGTCAAATCAACTTCGATGGAAGCTTCGCTGTCTTCGCCGATCTGCGAATAAGACATGATGCGACTGGTGATGCGCAGGCCCCGCACCATGGAAACGCGCACGACGTTCAAGATCTCCTCAAGCTCGATCTCGTCCTTGAAGATTGCGCGAAACTTACTCATGAGAAATTCGATTCCGTCCGCGTCCAGTTGCTCCCGCACATGCCCGTGCACTTCCTTCAAGCGACGGGCATTGCGCAGGGGAATGCTGGTATATGGTTCGGAGCCCACCATGCCCAGGGCCTTGTCCAGGACCAGCTTGGAGCCCGCCAGGGCATTGCGCATCTCATGGGCGAAACCGCCGGCCATGCGACGCTCCGTGGTTTCCCGTTCCAACTGGAGCAATCGCTTCTGAGCCTGTTCGAGAGCCAGGGTTCGCTCACGCACTTTCTTTTCCATGTCCGAATACAGAATGGCGTTTTCCAGGGAGACCGCCGCCTGCACCGTCAGGATGGAAAGCAGTTCGCGCCGGGCGGGAGTGAACACGCCGGTTGCCAGGTTGTTCTCCAGGTACAACAGACCCGTGGTCTTACCGCGATGAATAATGGGATGGCAAACAATGGAACGGGCCGTGCGGGAACGAATGTAGGGATCGTGCTTGAATTCGCCTTCTCCCGCCGCATCCGCCAGGGCGATGCTCTCGCCCGTGCGCGTGGTATACACCAGCAAACTCAGCGGAAGTTCCGCCTCCTCCGCCGGGACGTTCTGCATTACATTGATCTCTTCGCCGCCGATGCGCGCCTCGGCTTCGACGAACAGGCGCTCGCCGCGATTCAGCAGCAAGAGTCCCCGCTCCGCCCCCGCGTTTTCCATGACCAGCTCAAGCATGGTTCGCAGGAGATTGGAGAGAACGAGTTCACCGGACAGCGTGCGCGCGGCGCGAGTGAACGTGGCCATGTCCAGGAAATTGCCCGTACCGAAATACGTATCCGTGGAGTTCGTGAGGCTCATGCTGGCGTTGAGCGATTCCTCCATGCGGCCCGAATACGAAGGGCGCAGGCCCGGGAAGCGTTTCTCCAGTTCCGTCAAGACGCGTTCGGAACCCCAGCGGTGATATTGATAACGAGCCTCGGTCAAATACGTCAGGGCGATTTTTTCCTTGCCCATGGATTGGTAGTGCGCCGCGGCGAACTCATTGGCCATGGCCTCGATGAGCAACTGGCCGTTTTCGCGCGCTTTCGCGGCCGCGGCGTCGTAGAGTTCCACCGCTTCATCGTAGTCGGCGCGCACTCGGCGTTGCTCCGCTTGCAGCAAGAGATAGGCCGCCTGCTGATTCACGGGAGACAGGCCGGCCCAGCGCTTGAGGCGCTTCAGGCCCTGGCGAAGCTTACGGGGCACGGACTTGCGCGAACCATCGTCCGGCAACAGGCGACTTTCGGCCAACGCCGCGAACAGGGTGATGCGCGGCATGCACAACTCACTGGCCACCGCCTCGGCGAAGGGTTCCAGTTCCTCGTGAACCTTGAGGACCTCCTGGTAACGACCGGAAAGAAACAAGAGCAACATGCGTCCGAAGTAGACGTGGCAGACGACATTGATCTGCTTGAGCTCCTTCATGATGGGTATGGTTTCATCTTCATTGAGATGCTTGCCCACCAGGCGGGTAAAATCGTCCGCCTCCCCCAGAAGGTTCTCGACCAGTTGCCCCCACACGCTGACCATCATCAACGCCTGATCCTGCTTCATGCCCGAGATGCGGGCGGCCACTCCCTCGAACTCTCGATGCAGGGAAGACAGGGGAGCATCCATCAAGAACGAATACGCAAACCGATACATGAGCGCGTAGGACGACGTCATGAGATCCCCGCTCTCATAATTGAGTCGGGAAGCTTCCTGAAAATCCGGAAAAGTATTGCGCGCGTCTTCCTTCCAGTGGCGTACGAAGGAGTTAAAAATGAAAATTACGCGCGCGCGAAACGTCCGCGCGCCGTAACGATCCGCGAGTTTGAGGGCCAGTTGACCGAATCCATATCCACCGTTGATATCGCCCACCGGGCCGCTCAACAGCAGGCCGTACATAACCCACGCGACGGGCGAAGTATCGCAATTGCCTTTTTTGATGGTCAATTTCACCATCAAAAAGATCAACAAAGGCAGATACATGGAACCGGCCAGGTAGGCCGCGGCCAGCGACATGTTGGTAAGCTTCATGGCCGCCAGCGTCGTTTCGTCGTCCATCTCCGGGATGGCCAGCAGGTCTTCGTGACTCTTGCCCAGCAACATGCCTTTGGAACCCAGCAGACCGCCGATGATGTTCAAGTTACCGGGATTGTCGGGGAGCTTGTAGCCCATGAGGCGCAGAATCTCCACCGTCATGTCCACGACTTCTTCCATGCGATTGTTGGCCGTGAACAACTGGCTGCGCATGACGTAGATGGGCACCTTATCAAGTACTTCGCGGCTGCGTTCCAGAACGATATCGGCGACGCGGTCGGCCTCTTCGTGCTCTCCGTTCAGATAGAGCATCTCCGCCGCCTGGGTATGGGCGTCCCGGGCCAATTCATAATCCGCGCTCGTCCAGGCGTCGTCGGGTAGAAGCTCCAGGGCACGATTCAGATAATTCAGGGCCGAGTCGTAGGCGGCGGCCAGACGCGCACGCCCGCCCGCGCGAAGATTCAAATGAATCAATTGCATGCGCTCTTCGCGCGAAGCGCCGGGGCCCGCGCCCAGGTTCATATGGTTGGCGATGTCGATGATGTGTTCGTCTTCGCGCTCGGGCGAAACCGATTCCGAAAGGTGCCGCCCAATGACGAGATGCAACTTGCGGCGTTCGGCTTCTCCGATGAGGGAATAGGCGGCCTGCTGCACGCGGTCGTGAAGAAAGCGATAACCGATTTGTCCGGGATCCTGCTCTTCGCTCAACTTGCGGGGCGCGAACTTATACGAATCGTCCAGGGGCACGATGAGTCCGGCTCGCAATGCCTCCCAGAGTTCCTCCACCGGCAACTCGGAGGAGGATTCGTGCACCACGGCCAGTACACCCAGGTCGAAGCGATTGCCGATGACGGCCGCGGTCTTGAGCAAGTCCTGAACGGCGTCCGGCAATTTGCGAATGCGCGCCACCAGGAAGTCCACGACATTGTCGGTGATGCCGCCGTGAAGAATGCTTTCGTCGTCCCAGACCCAGGCGCCGGAATGAAAACGAATGCTCCCTTCCTGCACCAGGCCTTTAAGAAATTCGCTCAGAAAAAACGGATTGCCTTCCGTCTTCTCAAAAGCGATGTCCGCCATGGCGGTCACTTCGCTTTCGGGGCGATTCAGCGACTCGGCGATGAGTTGTCCCACATGCTCTCGCCGCAGGGGCCGCAGCTTAACTTCGTGAATGGCCATGCCGGCCGACTTGAGTTCGCCCACCAGTTCCACCAACTGATGATCCTTGCTTACTTCATTATCGCGGTAGGCGCCGATCAAAAGTAAATGCGCCGTGTCCGGATTGGACATGAGCATGCGCAGTAATTTCAGCGAAGCCGTGTCCGCCCACTGCAGGTCGTCCAGAAAAAATACCAGCGGATGCTCGAAGGCGCACAGGGAATGCACGATGTCCGTGAACACGGCGCTGAAGCGATTCTGCGCCTCCATGGGGGGTAGTTCCGGAATTTCCGGCTGAGGACCGATGATGAGCTCCAGTTCCGGAAGCACGTCCACGATGACCTGCCCGTTGTTGCGCAGGGCCTCGAGCATGCGCTCCTTCCACACGGCGATGCGCTCGGCGTCTTCCGTGAGCAGTTGACGCACCATGTCCTGAAAGGCTTGAATGAGCGCGGTGTAGGGAATATCCCGTTTGAATTGATCGAACTTACCGGTTATGAAATAACCGCGCTTCTCGGTGATGGGAATTTGGACTTCATTGACCAGCGCCGTCTTGCCGATGCCGGAATAACCGGCCACGAGCATGAATTCGCCGCCGCCCTTCGCGGCGCGCGAAAACGCGCTCATCAGCGTATCGATTTCGGTTTCGCGGCCGTAGAGTTTCTGGGGGATCTGAAAGCGATCGGAAATATCCCTGGAGCCCAGTTCGAAGGGAGCAATGGCTCCGGTTTGTCTCCATTGCTCCCGACAGACTTCCAGGTCGTGTTTGAGACCGAAGGAGTTACGATACCTGTCC
>CAZGYS010000348.1:1057-6955 GCA_964530305.1 uncultured Leptospiraceae bacterium | reverse complement strand
ATCCGTGCGCTCCAGGGGAGACGTCAACATGCTGCCGGCCGTGGAACCCTACGGTGGAGGCGGCCATAAAAATGCCTGCGGAGCTACAATTCAACTGGACCTGGAGAACGCGGTGAAGGAGTTTATCCCCATCGCCGCCGCCTGTGTTAAGGCCTCCGGCGAAGTCAAAGTAACTTGAACCAAGCAACCTGATTAAAGTAATCCGAATGAACGGCGAAATCGCACCGAGCCGTTGCTTTCCGGCGTTCCATGCGCCGTTGATATATGCCTTACTAACATATGCTCTTTAACTCGATACTGTTTCTGGCTTTCTTCGCGGTTGTTCTACCGCTCTTCTATCTGATTTACTTCAAGAACCTTTCGCCGACGTTTCGTCGCCGGTTTCTGATCATCGCCAGCCTGGTGTTCTACGCCGCCTGGGGACTGGAGCGCGAAGGGTGGTGGGGCCTGCGCTGGACCCTGCACTTCGTCGGAATCGCCTATATAAACTTCCTGCTGATCCGGATGATGCATCGCAATCCGGACCGCAAGAAAGGGCTCATTCGCTTCATCGTCATTCTGGACCTGCTCAATCTGGGCACGTTCAAGTATTTCGCCTTCATGCGCGGGCTGATCCTGGACATGGGCATCTCCCTGCCGGAAGAGGCGAAGGCCATCAGCATCTTTTTGCCCCTGGCCATCAGCTTTTATTCGTTTCAGATGATCGCCTACGCGGTGGACGTCTATAGGGGAGACATTGAGAAAGAAGAAGGCGCCGAGCGCTTCATGTTTTTCATCCTGTTTTTCCCCCAGCTCATCGCCGGGCCAATCATGCGCTCCACGGACTTCCTGGCGCAGATGGACAAACCGGAGATCACGCGCGCGCGAACCTACGGCGGCCTGTGGCTGATCATCGGCGGCCTCTGCAAGAAAGTGCTCATGGCCGATCCCATCGGAATCATCCTGGCGCCGGTCTACGCCGAACCCCATACCTACAGCTGGTTCTCGATTCTGCTGGCCTCTTACGCTTTCGCGTTGCAGGTTTATTGCGACTTCTCCGGTTACACCGACATCGCGCGGGGTTGCGCGCGCCTGCTGGGTTATGAAATCCCCGAGAACTTTCGCGCGCCCTTCTTCGCGTTGTCCGTTCGGGAGTTGTGGAATCGCTGGCACATTACCCTTTCCACCTGGTTGCGGGACTATATCTATTTCCCCCTGGGCGGCAGTCGCGCCGGCGCCCTGATGACCTATGTGAATCTAATTATCACCTTTACCCTGGCCGGACTCTGGCACGGCGCGGACTACAACTTCGTCATCTGGGGAGCCTTCTTCGGTCTGTTGCTGGCGGTGGAGCGATTGATCGAGAGAATCGGGGGCTGGGATTTCAGCGTGCGCAAAGGACCAGTCTTGAACGTGGCCCGCGCCATCATCGTCTTTTCGCTTTTCTCCATCAGCGCGGTCATGTTCCGCGCGCAGCCCGTTCCTAATCCGGACAATCCCAGGGGACCGGCCAGGTATACTTCCGTGGACATCATGGGCGAAATGTCCGCCGGTCTGTTCACCAACACGTCGAATACGATTCGAAACGACTTGAAGAAAGAAGGTTTCGACGTGGACGGCGGAGAACTGGTTTTCGGAGACGATGTTTTCGCCTTCCGTAAGATCAAGGCCATGGACGCGCTGTTCTTCATGTTCCTGGCGTTGTTCTTTTTCAATTACATACAGTATCGCAGGGATCCCTTCGCGAACTTGCGTAAATACGACTTCTGGCTCTTGATCATCGTCGGGGCGATTGTGGGCGGCATCTTGATGCCGTCGCTGGCCACGGGCGCCCATCAGTTTATCTACTTCGTCTTCTGAAGGAATTTCACTCATGACGAACGAAAAGAAATATTATCTACTCCTGCCCCTGGTTTGCTTCCTGGCGGCTTACGCATTGGACAAGGCCTTCTACATCGGCGGCCTGGAAGACTACTTCCTGCGCACGGCATCCTTTATTAACTACGATCGTAAAGGGGAGCTGCTGGACGAACTGGAAACCTACCTCAAGCAACCGAAGCGCAAGAAAGTTCTCGTGGTCTTCGGTAATTCGCGTACGTTCAGTTTCGACCGCAAGTTCATCGAGAAAAACCACCCCGACTGGGTGCTCTTCAATTTTTCCGTGCCCGGCGGCAATTCGGACTACTACTACCACTTCATGGAGAAGTTCCAGGCGCGAAACGTAAAACCGGATTTCATCTATTTCACCGTGACGCCCCAGGGATACAACTCCACGCCCATCGTCAACGTGGACGAAGCCATGGTCAACGGCCTGCCGCCCGGATTCGTGGCCCGCAACTTTACGAAGTTCAGCGTGGCGGATTTGAGCAACTACGTGGCCAAGAAGCTGTTCTGGAATTATCAGTATCGCCCCAAGCTGGGAGTCATCCTCAAGAAATTGAAGAAAGACAAAGAGCATCTAAAGGGCTTTCGCAAGCTGCGCGTGCTCACCTACAATGTCCTCAAGGAAAACCGCGGTTCCATTCCTTATTACGGCGGCGCCCGGGATCCGGTCCAGAACCGACCCGTCCAAATTGCCGGCGCTCGCCACACCTGGAAGAATCACTTTCGCCCCTTCACGGATCACGAAAGCCAGTATTACTTTACGGACCGGTTTCTGAAAATCGCCCGCGAAATGAACGTGCCGGCCACGTTGCTCTGGGCCCGGGTCGGCCCGGAACTTCGACGCCTCAAGAACACGGCCGTCGTGCGCACGGACGCGCAGGGCAAAGGCCTCACCGTTCGCGCCATCTGGACGAAACGCATCACGAAGCTGGGCAACGCATACAATGCCGACCTGCTCGACATGAACTATACCGGCGCCATGAAGTGCGATAAATTCTACGACGAAAGTCACCTGGCCGCCATCTGCTTCGACGAGTTCACCAACCTGGTATTCGCTCACGCGGAGAAGAAACTCCGGTCGAAAGTGGGACGCAATGCCGCGCCCGCCGGCCGACGCGATTCATGAACTCAAACCGAGTCATCATCATCAGCCTGAGCGTCCCTTTTTTCGCGCTTTTCGTACTCTGGCTGGCGTATCGCTTTTATTCGCCGGACAAGGCCGGACCGTATCCCATAAGCAACCAGCAGCATCGCGCCTATACCGACGACGGGCTGGCCCTGCCCATTCGCATATCTTCCCCCGAGAACGCGGCGAACGCCAAAGGCGTCCTCTTCATGCATTCCGACCGGGGCCTGGACCGAGATTGGAATTCGCGCTCCGGGGATTTTCGCACGGGCGCCCGCCTGAACAAGTTCCTGGCTTCCCGGGGGATGCGCGTCGTATCCTACAATCAAAGGGATCTGGGCGCGGGGTCGGGACCGAGCTTCGCGAATATCGATGATCTGGCCGCCGATCTACGGCAGGTCGTAAAATTCTATTTCAAGCGCATCGCCGGAGGCGGAAAAAAATCACCGCGCCGGTATTCCATTTTCGCCCATGGCCAGGGTTGCCTGGTGGCCCTGCGAGCGGTGAACCGCGAAAAGCTGAAGCCCGCCCGGGTGTATCTCGTGAATTGCGTTTACACCGGCAGCCTGCTGGAAAGCTGGGGCGACAGAATCCTCAACAACATGCGTCGCGCCGGCGCATCGCCCGCGAATCTGACTCGGGCTCGGAGCGAATTCGAAACCTGGTCGAAGAAGATGCAACGGGGCACGGCAGACGGGAAGACGGGCGGTAAAGAGAAAACGAAAGCGCAAAAAGAGAAAGAAAAGCGGGAGCATGCGGACATTCTGGGCTTTCGCCGCGCCCTGGAATTTCTGGAAGGGCCGAAGATGCGCGAATGGAGCAGGCAGGCCGCCAGCCTGTATTTCGCGCGAGAACTAAACGGCGTTCTGGGACGTGGGATTGTGGTGACCCATTGGATTTCGCGTCACGATACGGAGTTTCCCCGTGAACGGGTGGCCGAACTGGAGCAAACGGCCGGGACTATCGCCGCGCGAAACAAGGCCTATCGCTTCGCGGTACTTCCCCATTCGAACCACTTTCTGAAAGTCCAGGCGGGGCCTTCCCGGGGCGCCCTCTCCACCACCTGGAATCGCGCCAATCCCTTCGCGCGTCTTGCGCCGATGGTGCTTGAGGAACTTACGAAAGTGAAAGCCAAATAGCCGCGGAAAGTAGGAAAAATATTCAGCCGGGACGACGGTCGGCGCGACGCCGGCCGAGTTACCTGGACATCTAAAAACTTCCAAGCCTTAAGTGAGTTCCGTGGCCCGTTCTATCAGCTTTCGCGAACTTTGATTTCGAAACGCTCAATAATTTCCCGCACGGGAATGCGCGTGTAGTCGGCGGTGTGGTAATCATCATGCATGATTTTTCCGTCCATGATGATGATGTCGAGATCGATGGTTCGCGGTCCGGACTTGATGGGCCCCTTGACGCGCCCCAGGCGTTTTTCGACTTCCTTGAGATAGCGATTCAGGTCTTCGTAACCAAGCTCGCTTTCAATCAGAAAGGCGCCGTTCAAGAAGTCGTCCTGGTCCTGGAAACCGACGGGGCTGGTGGTGATAAAATTCGATTCGCCCAGGAGCTTGTGCTCCGCCGCCAGAATTTCCGCGGAACGGCGAACGTTTTCGCGGGGTTCGATGTTTGAACCGACTCCTAGAATGTATTGCGCCATCTTTCTCAAGTATCCGCTTTGCCCGGGAAGGACGCCGCGTTCAACCCCGTATTGGTCAGGGATTCGCCTCCGTCAATCATTAATACCTGACCGGTAACGAAATCATTTTCCAGAATGAATTTCAAGGCCCGGTTCAAATTGTCGGGACTACCCTTGCGCTTGAGGGGAATGCCTTGCTCGCGCCAGGCGATGTACTCCGCGCTCCGCCCCTCGGCAGGCAGCACCACGCCCGGGGCGATGCCGTTGACGCGAATCGCCGGGGCGAACTCAAGCGCGGCCAGCCGCGTGAACTCCGCCAGGGACTTTTTCGACAGAAGATAGGCGGCGTACTTGTTCTGGTTATAGGCGATTTTATTGTCCACGATATTGACGACGTTTCCCCCGCCGGCGTGCTCCGCGAAGGCCCGGGTCAACAGATAGGGCGCGCGCAGGTTCACGTTCATCTGCCGGTCGAACAACTCCGCGTCCGTGCCTCGAATATCCGCCTGGTCGTAGACGGACGCGCTGTTCACCAGAACGTTCAGGTCCTCGAAGCGCTCGGTCACCGCCTGTATGAGTTCCGACACGTCGGGGCGGGCCAGATCCCATGGGAAAAGCTCCACCTGCGCGCCCTTTTGTCGGAACTCCGACGCAGCCTCTTCGGCCGGACCCGCCGAGGAATTATAGTGCAGGGCGATTCGGTAGCCCATGTCCGCCAGGGCTCCGGCAAAGGCTCGCCCCAGCCGAACGGCCCCGCCCGTGATGAGTGCTGTACCTGGAGAATTCCGCATAGGCCCGCAAGATTCGGTAAGAGGCCAAATTGATCCAGCAAATCGCTTATTTGGGCCGTGATTTGGCTTGAAAACCACAGGTCCGAAAATTTTTTGACCTTTCACCCCAAAAAATCGGCGGAAATCGCCATTGAAGGGTATTTTTGAGCCAACATATCAACATATCTTTATATATTGATGTCATCACAGCGAGTTTTTGAACAGGAAACGGAAATAATATGAAAATCAACCTGGAAAGCACGGATCATTTTGTAAATCGCCACATCGGTCCCGGACCCAGGGATCTGGAAGAGATGCTCCAGACCGTGGGTGTCTCCTCCCTGGATGAGCTCATCGACCAGACCATTCCCGGGTCCATCCGCCTGGAAAAGGACCTGGATCTGCCCGAGGGCCTGAGTGAGCATCGCTTCCTCACAGAGCTGCGCAAGACCGCCGGCGAGAACCAGGTCTTTCGTTCTTATATAGGTCTCGGCTACTACAACACCTTG
>CAZGYS010000348.1:0-1047 GCA_964530305.1 uncultured Leptospiraceae bacterium | reverse complement strand
CCCGGCGTCATTCAGCGCAACATCCTGGAGAACCCGGGCTGGTATACGCAATACACTCCCTACCAGGCGGAGATTTCGCAAGGGCGATTGGAAGCCCTGCTGAACTTCCAGACCATGGTGATGGATCTGACCGCGCTGGACATCGCCAATGCCAGTCTACTGGACGAAGGCACCGCGGCCGCCGAGGCGATGACCCTCTTCCACCGACTGCGTCCGCCCAAAAAGAACAAGGCCGACACCTTCTTCGTATCGAACGAATGTCTGCCCCAGACCATCGCCATTCTAAAGTCCCGCGCCGAGCCGCTGGAGATCAAACTGGTCGTGGGCGATTTCGCCACGCACGAATTCACCGACGAATACTTCGGCGCCCTGCTCCAGTACCCCACCGCGGACGGCCAGGTACACGACTATCGCGCCTTCATCGAAAAAGCCCACGCCACGCAAGCGCGCGTGGCCATGGCCGCCGACCTGTTAAGCCTGACCCTGCTTACGCCTCCGGGCGAACTGGGCGCGGACGTAGCCCTCGGCAACACCCAGCGCCTGGGCGTGCCCATGGGCTTCGGTGGTCCCCATGCCGCGTACTTCGCCACGAGCGACGAACTCAAGCGACAACTCCCCGGACGCATCATCGGCGTCTCCATCGATTCGCGCGGCAAGCGCGCGTACCGGATGGCGCTGCAAACGCGCGAACAGCACATTCGCCGCGAAAAGGCAACCTCCAATATTTGTACGGCTCAGGCATTGCTGGCCATCATGGCCGGGATGTACGCCGTCTACCACGGACCCGAGGGGCTGCGCAACATCGCCCTGCGCGTTCACACCCTCACGAAGATCCTGGAAAGCGAACTTAAAAAACTCGGTTACGAACAAGCCAACAGCGTCTACTTCGACACGCTGAAAATCAAGGGCGCCAACGTCGACGCGGTACGCGAAGAAGCCCTTTCGCGCGGCATCAACCTGCGCTACGAGGACGATTTCATCGGCATCTCCCTGGACGAAAGCGTGGGCACGGACGACCTGCGGGACCTGGTGGATATTTTCGCCAGG
>CAZGYS010000347.1:0-6960 GCA_964530305.1 uncultured Leptospiraceae bacterium | reverse complement strand
TCGCCCGCCAGGACGCCGCCGCCGCAAAGGTAGATGTCGGAGCCGCCTTCCTCTTTTAGTTCGGCCACGAGACCGGACGCGTCTTCGTAAACGATGGTCAGGCGTTGGTCGAAATCGCCTTCGAACTCCAGGGAACTCGACACGACGAAGTTTCGCATGTGGGGGTAGGGCGCCAAGCCCGGCTTCAAGCCGTAGGCATAACCGAATTCATAGGTTTTGCGACCCATGATTACGGTGTCGTAGGACTTGAGCTGCTCCAGATATTCGTCCCCGTGGGGACCCTCCATGAGGAACCCGTCGATGGAACCGTCGGCGCGCGCGATATAGCCGTCGATGGATACGGCCACGTGATAAATCAAATTTCTCATATAATCTCCGCCGGGCAAGACGCAACTTACCCGTTGTCTTTATGCAAGGCAAGGATGCCTGGTCTATTCAAAGGCGAAAACCGCCCTGAAAGTATTGAGTTCCTCAAGGGAGGAAAAAGAATGGGATGAGTGAGTGGAGATTATTTAACCATCGGACTGTGTCGTTGTCTTTCGTAGACGACCCTCGACGATTCGAACATTTGATGTTCCGCCTCCTTTGTCAATGCGTTTTTGGGCCACGGAAAGCACCAAACAGATGGAAGGTGGGCCGATCCGCTCGCGTTAAACGTAGACCCCATTCAAACTTCCCGTGTCTTCCGTGGCCCCAGGCTTATCGTCCCAAAATTCGCGCCCTCCGTGTTCCCAGCATGCCCCGACCAGCGCACCCGGGCCGCCAAAAAGGGTAGACGGGGGCGGGGGTGCGGGCGGACCTGAACGGGGGGCCGACGCGAATTTTTTTCCTCGTTTGGTCGCCGATTCACTATATTGCATTGATTCCAGGCCAAGAAGCCGGGATTTAGCGGAGACGGATTCAGATGATATTGTTTCTCTTGAGCGGCGCTTTCATGCTCGGCCTGTGCATCTTTATCCATGAGCTGGGTCACTATCTCATGGGACGCCTGGTGGGCATCAAGGCCGAGATTTTCTCCATCGGCTATGGGCGCGGCATCTGGAAGAAGAAGATCGGTGATACGACCTGGCAAATCACCGCCATCCCCCTGGGCGGCTATGTAAAATTCTACGGGGACGACTACCAGGATCCCTCGCCGCGACCGGGCGGATTTTTGAGCGCTCCTCCGCTCACGCGGATCATTCCCGTCCTGGGCGGACCGCTTTTTAACCTGATTCTTGGTTTTCTGGTCTTTGTCCTGATTCATTCGCTGTCGGGTCCGCTGGCTCCCAATATCCAGGTCCATGAGGCTTTCGGTCCCACGTCCGCGGCCTACAAGAGCGGCCTGCGTAATGGAGATACCGTCCTGTCCGTAAACGGTAAACCGGTGAAGGACTTCATCGACATCCAGACCCACGTCGCTCTCTCCAGTGGCGCGCCCCTGGACTTTAAGGTAAATCGCGCCGGTAAGGAAATGGACTTCAAGGTGACGCCGGAAGTCCACAGCTCCGGAACGTCCTACATCGGAATTCGCGTTCCGGGCAAAAAGTTTCTGGAAGTGAACTATCCCACGGGGGCCCTGTGGTCGTATCGCTTCATGTCCATCTTTCGGGACGTGAAACCGCCGGCCAGCATGCGTGCTCTGCCGCACCTGGATGACGGCGATGTCATCGAAAGCGTCAACGGCCGCGAAATCAATTCGGTGGACGAACTGAAAAGCACCCTGGGGGAATATCACGGCCAGACCGTTAAGGTAGTCGTACGTCGCCAGCAACTGCCCTGGTTGACTCCGCTCTATCTCAAGAAGAAAACCATCGACGTACCCACGACCGGGGCCTATCGCCTGGAGATGCGCGACATACGGGATCTGAAGTACAATCAGCCCGTACCCGAGCGCAATCTGGAAAGCATCGTCGACGCCCACGAACGCGGCTTGAGCTATATCAAGATCAACGGCAAGGCGACGCAGTCCTTCGAAAGTCTCTACAAACGCTTCGGCCAACCGGCGCGAGTCAAGATCACCATCGAGGGCAATGAGTACAGCGCACGTATTCAAACCAAAAAGATCGGCGTCTTCGGCTTTCGCACGGGATACCGAATCGAAAGCGTGTACGCGGAACAAAGCGGTTCCTTCGGTTCCATCATCGCGTCCGCCGGGCGCGATACCTGGAAGAACATCGTCATTTATCCGGTCTTCTTCAAGAAGCTGTTTACCGGTAAGATCTCCTTCATCGACAACGCCATCGGACCCGTGGGCATGTTCGCGGTTGCCGGACGCTTCGTAAAGTCCGGTCTCCATGAATACCTGCAATGGCTCGCCGCCATTTCCATTGCGTTGATGGTCATGAACCTTCTGCCTTTCCCCATCGTGGACGGCGGTCACATCGTTTTCTTCCTGTATGAAGCGGTGGCCGGCAAGCCCGTATCTCCCCGAATCATGGACGCCATGTATCGCTTCGGCTTCACCGCCTTGCTCTTCCTGGGAATCTGGGTGATGTATCGCGATATCCTGACCTTCGTCATTCAGTAAGCGTCCCGCGAAGTCTCCGATCCAATCGGGTCGGAGGATCAATTCTTTAAGGAAAGACTTAATGCGTGCCTCGAAATATATAGTAAAAACCATGCGCGAATCGCCGCAGGACGCGGTGGTGGCTTCCCATAAACTCATGCTGCGTTCCGGGCTGGTGCGCAAACTGGGCGCCGGACTGTATCACTTCCTGCCCCTGGGTCTGCGCGTATTTCGTAAGATCGAAAACATCATCCGCGAAGAGATGAACGCGGCGGGCGCCGTGGAGTTTCGTCTCCCCATCCTGACTCCGTCCGAGGTCTGGAAGACTTCGGGGCGATGGGACGTCATGGGCAAGGAAATGTTTCGCGTGAAGGACCGGCACGAGGTATGGAATGTGCTCGGGCCGACCCATGAGGAGTCCTTCACGGATCTCATGAAGGGTCTCATTCGCTCTTATCGCGATTTGCCCTTGAACGTGTACCAGATTCACACCAAGTTCCGGGACGAAGTCCGCCCGCGCTTCGGCGTGATTCGCGGACGCGAGTTCTGCATGAAGGACGCGTATTCCTTTGATCGCAATCCCGAGGAACAGGACGAAACCTACCAGGCCATGCGGGTCGCCTATCGCCGTATCTTCGCGCGGGCCGGCCTGCGCACCCTGCCGGTGGAAGCCGACAGCGGCAGCATGGGCGGTTCGGGTTCCGAGGAATTCATGGTGCCGTCGAACATCGGCGAAGAGACCCTGCTGATTTCCGAACATGAGAAATATCGCGGCAATCAGGAAAAGACCCCGGTCATTTACCAGGGCGAACCGGCTTCGGCGAAACCGGGTTCGAAGGTGGAGGATCTGGAAAAGATCCACACGCCCGACTGCAAGACCATCGAGGAAATCGCCGCCTTCGTGAAGATGGAACCGACCTCGATCATGAAGACCGTGGCCTTTGTGGCGGACAATGAATCCGTGCTGGTATGCCTGCGAGCGGACCGACAGGTCAACGAAGTCAAGGTTAAGAACCACCTGGATTGCAATGAGCTTTTCGCGGCGACGGACGCGCGCATTCGCGAAATGGGCAGCGAGCCCGGTTACATCGGGCCGGCGGGAATCAAGGACGACGTTCGCGTGCTCTGGGACGAGTCCACGCGCTACGGTTCGGACTATGTGATCGGCGCCAATGAAAAGGACCAGCACTTCAAGGGTTTTAATCCGCCCGAGGATCGCGAAAACCTGGATCTGGCCATGGCCGTGACCGGAGATCCGTCTCCCGGGGATGACGGCCCCCTGAAGGAAATCAAGGGTATCGAGGTGGGCCACATCTTCAAACTGGGTTATAAGTATTCCGAAGCCTTCAACCTGGAATACATGGATGAGAACGGGAAACCGGCCAAACCCATCATGGGCAGCTACGGGATCGGCGTGGAGCGTACCATCGCCACGATTATCGAGCAACACCACGATGAGAACGGCATTCAATGGCCCGTTACCACCGCGCCCTTCGAGGTACTGCTGGTGGGCATTACGAAAACCCCCGAGGAAGAGGCGAAAGTCCGCGAACTCTATGATGAACTGGTTCATCATAAGATCGAGGTGCTCTGGGACGATCGCGATGAACGACCGGGCGTGAAATTCAAGGACGCCGAACTTATCGGTTTCCCCATTCGCCTGACCATGGGGAAGCATTATTTCGAAAAAGGAGAGCTGGAAGTCTTCTTGAGATACAGGAACGAAAAATCCTCCATGAAGGGTACTCCGGCCGAACTCTCCTTGCAGGTACTGCAGACCATCACGACCCTGCGCACGAAACTATACGAGGAAATGGGATACGAAAATGTCGACGATCAATGAACCAATGCCGACCGACGCCGGCGCAAACAATCCGTCCAACGCGGAACGCGCCGCCGTTTCCCACAAGAGCATGCCGCCGATCAACTACAAGAAGTACGACGGCTTCTTCGGCGATTTCGGCGGACGTTACAGTCCGGAAGTACTCGTGGGCGCGCTGGACGAAGTGGAGCGCACCTACGGTAAGCTTCGCAAATCGCGCAAGTTTCAAAAGGAACTGGATGGATGGTATCGCGATTACGCCGGTCGGCCTTCGCTGTTGACCTTCGCGCCGCGCCTCTCCGAGGCCTGGGGCGCGAAGATCTATCTCAAGCGCGAAGATCTGAATCATACCGGTTCCCATAAGATCAATAACTGCATCGGCCAGGCGTTGTTGTGCAAGGCCATGGGCAAGCGGCGAGTGATAGCCGAGACCGGCGCGGGTCAGCACGGCGTGGCCACGGCCACCGTCGCCGCGAAGTTCGGCTTCGACTGCACGGTCTACATGGGCGCCGAAGACGTTCGTCGTCAGGCCTTGAACGTATATCGCATGCAACTGCTGGGCGCCACCGTCGTGCCGGTGACGTCCGGAAACGGTACTCTCAAGGACGCCACCAACGAAGCCATGCGGGACTGGGCCAAGAACGTCCAGCATACCCACTACATCATCGGCTCGGTGATCGGACCGCATCCGTTCCCCACCATGGTGCGGGACTTTCAATCGGTGATCGGACGCGAAGCCCGTCGCCAGATGAAAAAACAAGCCGGTAAGCTGCCCAACGCGGTCATCGCCTGCGTGGGCGGGGGCTCCAACGCCATCGGGATCTTTCACGGTTTCTTGAAAGACAAGAAGGTACGCCTGATTGGCATCGAGGCGGGGGGCAAGGGCGATGCGCCCGGCGAAAATTCCGCCACGGTCACGTTCGGGGGCATTGGTTATTTCCACGGCGCCCGTTCGCTTTTTATTCAAGGCGATTCAGGTCAAATCAAGGACGTGCACAGCGTCTCCGCCGGCCTGGACTATCCGGGCGTGGGTCCGGAGCATGCCTATCTGGCTACGAGTGGTCGCGCGGAATATCGTAAGATCGGCGACAATGCAGCCGTCGAGGCGTTCGAGGAGTTCTCACGCCTGGAGGGTATTTTGCCGGCGCTGGAAACATCGCACTCCCTGGCTTATACTCGGGAACTGGCTGGTCAGCTTGGCCGCAAAGGGCGAATTCTGGTCTGTCTTTCCGGCCGGGGAGACAAGGATGTCGCTGAAGTAGCCCGTCTCAAGGGCATGAAGGTTGATTGAGAAATCAAAACAGGTAGATTCATGAGCGAACTTAGCGAATACATAAAAGAACGCGCGAAATCCGGTCCCGTTTACATGCCGTATCTCACGGCCGGCGATCCGGACTTTTCGAAAACCGTGGAATACGCCCTGGCGATGATCGATCAGGGAGCGGATCTGCTGGAGCTGGGAATTCCGTTCTCGGATCCCACCGCGGACGGCCCCGTCATCCAGAAAGCCATGTTCCGGGCTCTGAACAACGGCGCTTTCAGCCTGGAAAAGGTCTTCGAGACGGCTCGCGCCATTCACGAAGCCCGACCCCAGGTACCCCTGATTTTTCTGACCTATCTCAACCCCATTCTCACCGGTTTTCTCAAGCGCGTTCCCGGAAACGACGCACTCAGGTCGCAATTCGACGTGAACCGGAACATTGAAGATTTCCTGAAAGAATGCCAGAATGCGGGCATCAAGGGAGTCGTGATTCCGGATCTGCCCCACGAGCAGCCCGAGGCTCGAGTTTTCCGAGCCCTGGCGCCGCAATACGGAGTGGACCAGATCCTGATGATCGCCCCGAATACGGAGAAAAAGCGATTCAAGGAGATCTGCAAACTCGCCGGCGGCTTCATCTATAATGTGACCAGCATGGGCGTGACCGGGGAACGCAAGGAACTACCTCGCGAGCTCGGCGCCACCATCCGTCGCATCAAAAAAAGCTCGGGAGTGCCCGTTCTGGCCGGATTCGGCATTAGTGAGCCGGAACAGGTGAAGTCCCTGGTGGGGATTCTGGACGGAATCATCGTGGGCAGCTTGAATCATCGGATTATCGAAGAGAGTATATCCGGAAACGGCACAAGCGACGCGGTCTCGGCCCTGGCCGAAAAAACCCGCGGATTCGTGGAAGCGTGTCGGGGCAACTGACTCCCCCGATGCTCAAATAAAGCCCCCGCGGGGGGTTTTCCGCGAAAATTTCTTGAGCCTTTGGACCGGGTTTGAAAGGCTTCCCCATGCGCACTACCGGACGTTCACTTATTGTCATTGCAGCGGGCCAGCTGATCCATTTGATCTGGCTGTTGCTGCTTTTGCCGGTGGTTGCCGCCAATTCGGCTCTGCCGCCGTTCCTGCGGGACTTTCTCCTATGGGCCGGAACCGGTCTGGCGGGTATTTTCTCCACCTACTATTTCGCCATTTTGCCCGGCTTGATTGTTCTGGGTTTCGCGTTCTTCTATGAAGAGAAGATCTCCAATCGCGAAAGCGAAAAGCTCGATAGTCTGGATTTTGCCTTTATCGGCGGCGCAATCTTTTCCATGATTCTCCTGTTCTGGGCCAGTGCGGCGGCTCCGGACTCCATATTTTTTACGGTCTACTATACCTTCGGCTTCC
>CAZGYS010000346.1:0-6991 GCA_964530305.1 uncultured Leptospiraceae bacterium | reverse complement strand
GGATTGCGTTTCAACAGCGCCAGATAGACCCGGGAAGCCCGTTCGTACTCTTTCGTGTCGCGGTAGCTGAGCGCGAAATTCAAATAGGCGTCGGGCGATTGGGGTCGCAGTTTCACGGCCGAGCGATAATACTTCCGGGCCAGTTCATGTTGCTTGAGTTTGCGATACAGATTGCCGGCATTGAAGAGCAGGGCGTAGTGCCTGGGGTTACGGCGGAGGCTTTCGGTCATGGCCGCTCGCGCGTTTTCGCTACGTCCGGCGCGAAGGTAGAGCGGCACCAGCTCGATGGTGGCGCCGGCGTGACCGCGTTTCAGTTCCAGGGCTTTTTCCAGCGAGGCCATGGCCGGGGCTTGTTTACCGGATTGCTTGTGCAGGCGACCGATTTCGAAATGCAGTTCCGGATCCCGGGGCCGTAGTTCGCGAGCACGACCATAGGAAGCCAGGGCGTCGTTGTATCGCCGCAGGCGCGTTTGAACCAGACCGCGATTAAAATACGCCTCGTAGAATTTTGAATCCGCGCGCGTCGTGGCCGAGTAGGCCGTGACGGCTTCGCCATAACGCTTCATGGAGGTTAGAATCTCGGCCTTCTGATAGAGCAGTCCGGGGCGATTCGCGTTCAAGCGCAACGCGCGATTCAGCACGTCCAGGGCACCCCGGGGGTTGCCGCTGTTCTTCAGGAGGATTGCCAGGTTTTGGGAAGCCTGCCAGAGTTCCGGTCGAGCCTTCAGGGTTGCGCGGTATTCGCGGATGGCTCCCGCGCGATCGCCCGAAAGTTCCCGGGCATACGCCAGCTTGAAGCGCGCTTCATGGAGTTTGCCGTCGGCGCGCACGGCGGATTGAAAACCCTCGGCCGCGGATTTGTAATCTCGATTGCGCGCGTGGTATTCGCCGACAAAGTAGTGGGCCCGTGCGTTTTTCGGATTCAGTTTGATGGCTTCGCGATAGGATTCATAGGCGGCTTTATGCTGGCTCATGCGATCCTGCGCGCGTCCGCTTAAATAGCGCGCGTCGTCGTCCCGGGGAGCCAGGCGACCGGCTTCGCGGAATTTCTCCAGGGCATCCAGGTATTTCGCCTGGCGATACAAGCGTCGTCCCGCGTTCTTAAGCGCGGTCGCGTCGGGATTTTCGCCGCCGGTTCCGCTGCCGCCTCCCGAACCTCCACCTGGACCGCTACCGGGCCCAATCCCCGGTCCCGTTCCGGGGCCGTCCTGACGTCCGGCGCGACCGGGACCATCGCCGCCGGGTCCCGAATTCGCGCCTGGGTTCTTGCCGGCACTTTTGCCGATGGCGTTGCCCGTGCTCTTGCTTCCCCGTGCGTTGGCGCGTGCCTGGGCGCGACGCCTGGCCTCGGCCAGGGCTTTTTGTTTGCGTAGTTCCAGGACGCGCTTGCGGTTCGCGCGATAGGCGGCAATCAAGCTGCGATTGCGACTGTATTTCAGCGCGCGTTTGTAGGCGGCGTGGGCTTTTTCGTATTCCTTTAGTTTTACGTAGAGATCGCCCGCGCGGCGATTGGCTTCGGCCAGGCGCGGATCCAGTTTAGTCGCGCGATTGTAGGCGGCTAGCGCCCGCTTCGTGTCCCCCGCGGCTTCATAAGCCTTGCCCAGCGACAATTGAATGCGGGCATTACGCGGATCCAGGGCGGCGGCGCGCTTGAGATATTTGATGGCCTCTTTCGTATTGCCCCGGCGCAGATAGTATTCGCCGAGATTCTTATAGGCGATGGCGCTTTTGGGATTACGTTTTACGGCTTCCTTGAGGAGCTGCTCGGCTTTCGCGTAATCGCCTTTTTTTTCCGCCAGGCGCGCGCGACGATTGTAGGACTCCGGATGCCCGGGTTGCAGGCGGGAAGCCGTCTTGTATTCCTTGAGGGCCTTGCGAATCTTGCGACGAGCTTCGAAGGCCTGGCCGCGTTTATTATAGGGTGGGGCCCGGCGGGGAAAGAGTTTGCGCGCCAGGGAAGCGGCCCGATAGGACGCGGCAATATCGCCTTTTTCGCGGAGCACGTCGGCCAGTTTCAGGTAAATTTCATAGCGCTGTTTAACGGTGAGGCCGGGAATTTTCAGGGCCTGGCGCAGGCGATGGACGGCGTCGTCGTAATCGCCCCGCAGGCGAAACAGCTCAGCCAACTGGAGTTGGATCTTGAGATTGCGTCCGTCTCGCGAAATCTGGTCCAGCAGGGCCTCGATTTCTCGGTCCAGGGCATAGGAGGGTAAATCCCCCAGGCCCAGGTAGTGATTCGCGGGGATGTAGACGGCCGTCGTCAGCAGGATGACGAGGCCCAGTTTGGGAGCGTGCCTTCTCATGGATTCGGGGCCGGCGCGGTATGAACCGAAACATCAGCCCATACCATGATTAGAGGTCATCAATATTGATGACGTCGGCTTTCTTATTGTTCACCTTTTGTTTGGCCGGATCGGCCTTTTTATAAGGTACTCTCGAGTCCGTGCTTTTGGGCAATTCTATTTTACTGCCCGGAATGCGATAATCGCGATTTCGGAGCAGGGCCAGGGCGCGGTCGATGGCCGGACCCTGGGGGTCTTTCGGCTGAAGTTTACGGAAGGCCGACCAGTGTTCGATGGTTCCTTTTTTGTCTTTCAGCAGCTTAAAGTGGACCAGGCCCATCTGAAAGCGGGCCGTATAGAGACGGGGATTATGCTTCAAAGCCTGGCCGTAGGCCTTGAGGGCGCCTTTGGCGTCCTTTTTCATATAAAGAACCTGGCCCAGGCGATAAAACTCCCGGTCCTTCTTGTCGGACAGCTCGGCGGCGATGCGGAGGTTTTCCTCGGCCTTTTCCAGCTTGCCGCGCATGAGATAGATATCCCCGATATAGGAATAAGCCCGACTATTTTCGGGGTCCTTCTCGACGACCCGCTGGAGAATACGCAGAGCGATATAATGACGGCGCTTGAAATAGTGATTTTCGGCCTTCTTGAGGAGCACCTCGGTCTCGGAGGGAGCGGGCTCGGCCGCCAGAGGCATCAAGGCTCCGCCGAGCAACAGGCCCGCGGCCAGAATCGCGGTCCGAATTGAAAACACCGTCGGAGCCGAACATAGGGCGGGCATCCGAGCCCCCTTCGGGTGAGAAATTTCATTAGGACATGACGTGCTCATTCAACAGCCTCCGACCCTGAATATATCGATATTATCCGCAAAACCATGAGCGATTCCAGCATTTTTTGGAGTTCCATTGGGCCGATTGTGCGGCCGAGAAGCGCCATTTTCCGGCGTGAATGGGCTTTTGAATGCTAAATTTATTTGACCGGTCCCTGGAAGGTCCGCGGTAATGGGAATCGCATGTCCGAAAGACGCAAAGATCCTTTCGTCCATTTACCCGCCAATGTGATCTTCACCCGGGAAGGGCTGGCGGTGCTCAGCAAATCCTCCGCGGCCATTCGTAAGGTAAGCGACTCCCAGGGAGTCCAGAAGGAAGGCCTGGCGTCGCCCAGCTACAATGCTCCTACAATGCAGAAGATGATCATGAACTCCTACCTGGAGGAGCTCTATGTCAGCCTGCCGGATCTCCTGCGTAAGCGCTTCGAGATCATCAGTACCAGTAATCTAATCGTCTACGCCGTACTTTATAAAAAGCTCACCCCGTCCCTGGCGAAAATGCTCTTTGATTCCCCGGTCGTGAAGGAATTCAATCGCAAGAACCCCCGCAACTCCATGGTGGACCTCAAGCACGTGGATCGCGCCGGCACCGAAAAGCTGCTGGCCGCGAAAGCCGCCGAATTTTCCACCATGCGGGATGAACTGCACGAAATCGTAAACAGCATGATCTGGAATGACGAGGAGCTCTCGGGCGAAGACAAGGAAGTGCGTATTCGCAGTCTGCCCAAGTTCATCGCCTGGATTGATAATCGTATCTGGTATCTGTACTATATTATTTATCAAACGCCCTTGCGCGCCCAGGTAACTTCCAGTTTCGCGAAAATGCTGGCGGTCTATCTGAATCATACCCGCATCGGCGTGCACCTGAGTAATCTCCTGATGGAGTTCATTCAAAACGCGGAGAAGGCGCACCTGGAACGGGTGATTGTTCGCAATAATCTGGCCGGGCTGGACGACGTAGACAAGTATTTGCGCGATAGCAAGAATCGCCTGTTTACCATTGAACAGGCCCAGAGGGATCAGCAGATGCTTGAAGTCTCCTGGCATATGAACTCCGAGCGTTCGAGTATCGGTCAGCAGTATCGCATCCGCATTCGAATTTCCAATTACGGCCTGATCAATGAGAAGGCGCGCAAGATGCTTTCCACGAAAATGCAGACGGACGTGGAGGGCATCAGCCTGGCGGATTTTTATCAGGACACCGGTGACGGCGATAAGCTGGGAGCCGGCCTGGGCCTTTTGTATAATTCTTATTTGCAGGACATCTGTCGCGAAGAAGGCATCGCCTACAAATGTAATATCTTTCCGGAACCCCAAAAGGAAAAAACGACCGTCACCCTGGAGCTTGCGTTATGATTGACTATGTTCTCTACTTCTGGATTTTCCTGGCCGCGCAGATTCTGCCGCCGGGGGCCGAGGCCAAACTGCATTTCGAACGTTTCAATGAAGGGGCGATTTCCCTGCGCTTCAAGGCCGGGGCGAAGGGCGAATGGACGGTGACTGACAAGCAGGGGCGTGAAGCAGTCGTGCGCATCCAGGGCAGCAAGGTTCAGCTTGGTACCCGCGAACGCGCCGGCGATGTCGTCGATGTGAACTCCGACTTCGGCCTGGACGGCAAAAGCGATTTCAAGAAGGGCAGCGTGTTCAAGTGTCGCAAGACCGGTCGTGATTGCGCGCGCCTGGCGAAGGTAGCGCGAGGAATGTATCGCCTGAATTTTCAATGGGGCGATAAAGACCGCGTGCGCCGCGGCATCATTTTCTGGGAAATCAAATAGGCTCACTTCCCTGGCGGGTACATAACAGTCACGATTTTGAGCCCGGCTTTTTTGCTTGCGTTTCCGGCGCTTTTGTGATACGAACCTCCGCACCCGCCGCTTCCAGCCAGCTCTCCTCTTGGCGCTGCAATCCACCCGTACGTGGGTGGGCCCCATTCAAGAACAACAAGTTCCCACCCGCTTTGGGTGGGTTTCAATCGTAGACGGTTTTTGGCGGCCGGGGCGCTGCTAGATCGAACTGGGGCGCTTCAGGATGTTGATGCTTTCCAGGATGTCGATGTTCGTGGCGGCTAGAATCACCAGAATGATCACGGCGATGAGAATCATCATGATAATGGATGTGATGAACAGCGAATTGCGTAGAATGCGAAAGCCCAGGAAGGACCAGCTGGAAAAATAGGACGCTTCGGCGTGCTGACTGCGCGAAACATTGGCGTAGGCTCGCGTGTAGAATCGCGCCAGCACCAGCAGTCCGCCCGCCAGCAAAATGGCGAAGACGCCCGGAAAGGAAAGCTGCATTAGAAAAATGGGCAGTAGAATGAAGTTCGCCAGGAGGAGACCGGCAAATATAATCGCCATGACTTGAAAAACGATTGCCGCGAAATTCCGGAAGCGCGCGCCCGCGGTCCCCGGACGGGTGTTCAAGTGCCCCATGAACTTCAGCTCGGACAAACGCGTGGAGTCCGTGTCCGGCAGAAAGCGATGTAGAATTAAGAGCAGGCCGCCGAAGAACAGCAACGTTTCCATATAGGCGCGGGCCATGAGCAGGGGATTGGCCGTGCCCGGAGAAACGCCGGCCGACGGGAAGAGCTCATTGGCTCTTTCGCTCAACAGAAGCACGAAGATAGCCGCGGCCGAGACCGGTACCACCATGTAGAGCATCGGTTGATAAAACCAGTGCCGCTTGAGCAGGGCCAGCAAGGTTAGTAATATAAAAGCGCACCAGGCGATGGTGGCCGCCAGCAGGGAGATATCCGCCGTGAAGGAATGCTCCATGCCGCGCAGAAGTTTCTCCGGACGCGAATCGCTCTCCAGCAGGGGATCCTGGAAAAGCTTCAAGGCGCGATTTTGCCGCAGGACTTTCTCCAGCAGGCCGGGAGCCCAGATGGTTCGCCGTTCGACTTTCTTCTTTTCGCTTTGTTTGTCTCCCGAACCCGGCGTGATGTTGGGCAGCAGGCGCGCTCCCGGACTTAATTTCGCCGGAGGCGGGGTGGCGGAACGCTTTTCCACCATGGCCGGGCAACCGGTTATGAAGCTCAGGAAATAAACGAAAAGCGCGGAGATGACGAAGGTGTGGACTCGGAACATGGAAACGAGCAAAGGCTGGAAGGATGTGTATTTCCGTCCACTTTTAATTGTTCGGCGACTCCCGTTTAGAGGAAAGCTCTCGCGGATCAAAACCCTGATTGACCTGGAGCGCCGCCCCGACTTTCTGGGCCTTTCCGACCATGCATTTCTTGGAATTCTTCGTCGCCGCGCGTTACCTGCGGGGCCAGGCCCGGACCATTCTCTTTAATCTGGGTACTCGTCTCTCGTTTCTGTTCATGACGCTCATGGTATTTACCATGGTGCTGGTGCTGTCCATATTCGGCGGCTTTCAGCAGCAGGTCCAGAACAGTCTCTGGAATTCCGGCTATCACATTACCATTCATCGTAAACCGGCGCGCTCCACGATTAAGGACTACCGGGAAATCGCCGCGGGCTTGAAGTCGAAAGACGGGGCCGCCGGTCAGGCGCTGTTGGCCGATGCCTTCGGCAGCGTTTCCGTAAACGGTTTGCTGGAGTGGCGGAATCGCTTCGTGGGTAAATTGGTGCGGGCGATTCCCGTCAACGAGAAGGATCTCGCCACCGGCAAACTTACCAACTTCCCCCGCCTGGTGCACTTTGATCGCAAATACATGCGGGACTTCAACAAGAAGGACTACATCATCGTGGGGCGGGAAGTGGCGCGTCATTACGGATGGCGATTGGGGGATCGCATAACCCTGAACATGCCCCGGGGCGGCGTACTCAGTCGTAATCTGTCCATTAGCCGGAAAACGTTTACCATCGCCGGCTTTTTCAAGACCGGCTATTACGAATACGATCTGAATATCTTCTTTCTC
>CAZGYS010000345.1:0-6999 GCA_964530305.1 uncultured Leptospiraceae bacterium | reverse complement strand
AAATCGCCTCGACCGGAAGAGCCTACCCGGGCGGCGCATTCATCCAGAAGATCGCCGTCGCCCCACATCACGGCGATACGCCCGCGACTTAAAAGCAGGTCCCGCATGACTTCCGCGATGGTACGTGCCACCCTTGCAGGAAGCCCGCGAAACTTCCCGGGTCAAGCGATTTCACTTGCCGTCGGGCGCCCCCCGGGTCATTTCGCGAAAGATGCGCGCGGAGTTCCGACAAAATCGCCCGGAAAAAAGCCTTGCGAAAAAGCCCCGAGGAATTTACGTGACTGATGGGTAACATGAGGGGCGATACGGAACTGGATCCCGTGTTTCGCGCTCTGTCCGATCCGACCCGGCGCGTGATACTGGATTTCCTCAAGGAAACTCCGGGCATGACCGTGGGCGAAGTCTGCGATCACTTCGAGGTGACGCGTTTCGCCGTCATGAAGCACCTGCGGGTTCTGGAGGACGCCGAGCTCGTGGTGAGTCGACGGGAAGGCAAGTTCAAGCGCCTCTATCTGAACGTGATGCCCCTGCAATTGCTCCAGGATCGCTGGATGAGTTCCTACAGTAAGCTGTGGGCCGCCGGCCTCAGCGACCTGAAGTACACCCTGGAAGGGAAGGAGCCCGCCGTGAAGGAAATCAAACAGGTCTATCAGCTATATATTCGCACTACCCGGGACGCGCTCTGGAAGGCGATTACCGCGCCCGAGGAAACGCAAAAGTATTTTTACGCCCTGCGCGTCAGCAGTGAATTTCGCATGGGCGATTCCATCGAATACCTGGGCATGTCGCCCACGGGCGAAACCATCTGCGCCGTCTCCGGCGAAATCCTGGAAATCGTGCCCGGCCAAAAACTGGTCCACACCTTCCTGGGCATGAAGGACGGTATCCAGGACACGTATCACACCCGCGTCACTTATGAAATCGAAGAGGTGGGCGACATGTGCAAGCTCACCTTGATTCACGACGACTTCCCGGCCCGGGACGAAACCTACGGCAGTACGTCCGAGGGCTGGCCCATGGTGCTCAATAGTTTGAAATCCCTGCTTGAAACCGGCAAGGCCCTGGAATTCCCCATGCCCACGAAGGCGGAATAGCGGAAGGCACGCACGACACATGAACCCGACGCAAGCGCGCACGATACCGGAACTCCTGCGGGAGCGTACCCTGGATGCTCCCGAGCAAACCGCTTTTGTTCATTTGGCGGACGGAGAGGCGCGGGAAGAGGCGATATCGCGGCGAGACTTACTGGCGGGCGCGGCCGGTATCGGCGAGAGATTGGGTGCTTCCGCCGCGGGCGAACGCGCCCTGCTTCTGTATCCGTCCGGCCTTGAATTCATCAAAGCCTTTCTGGGATGTCTCATGGCCGGGACCATCGCCGTGCCCACCTTTCCGCCGCGTTTTCGCGCATCACCGCCCGAAGGTTCCGCCGGCGAAAAAACCAGGGACCACAACCTGGAACGCCTGCGAGGCATCATTCGGGACGCGGAGCCGAGCCTGCTGCTGTGTCCGCGCAGCCTGGCGCCGGGACTCGAGGCGAATCGCGCTGAATTTCCAGGTATTGAAATCATCGTCACCGATGAAATCGCCCCGGGCGATTGGACGACTCCCGGACGCGAAATCACCGCCGACACCATCGCCTTTCTCCAGTATACTTCCGGTTCCACCGGCGCGCCCCGGGGCGTGCGCATTACTCAGGGTAATCTCATGGCCAATGAAGCCATGATTCAGCGCACCTTCGGAACCCCGGACGAAATGCTCGTCGTGGGCTGGCTGCCCTTGAATCACGACATGGGGCTCATCGGCCAGATTCTGCAACCGCTCTATAACGGCGGGCGCTGTATTTTCATGTCGCCCATGCATTTCCTGCAGCAGCCCTTTCGCTGGCTGGATGCGATTTCTCGTTTCGGAGCCAATACCAGTCCCGCGCCGAATTTCGCCTATGAGCATTGCCTGGACCGCGTGACCGACGAACAAATCGCGCGCCTGGATCTTTCCACCTGGATTCGCGCGCTCAGCGGCGCCGAGCCCGTGCGTCATCGCACGCTGGAACGCTTCGCGGAGCGTTTCGCGCCGACGGGCTTTCGCCGCGAAGCCTTCTATCCCTGCTATGGCCTGGCCGAGGCCACGCTGGTGGTGTCGGGCAGCAAGCTGCAACCGACGCCGCGCGTCCTGCCGGTGGAGAACAGCGAGGAAGGTCTCACCGGTTGCGGCGGCGTGGACCCGGAGCTGGAATTGATTCTGGTAAACTCCGAGGATGAACCCATGGCCCGCGAAGGCGACGTCGGTGAAATCTGGCTGCGGGGCGCGAGTATCGCCCCCGGCTACTGGAACACGGGCGCCGGGGACGGCGTCTTCGAAGGGCGCACGAAAGCCGGGGAGGGACCGTACCTTCGCACGGGGGATCTGGGCTTTCTCCGGGACGGCGAACTGTTCATCACCGGGCGCATCAAGGACCTCCTGATCATCGACGGTCGTAATCTATATCCCCAGGACATTGAGGGGTTGATCATGGAGCAATATCCGGCTTGCAAGGCGGCGGCCGCTTTTGCCCTGGAGCGGGACGGGGAAGAGCAAATCGGCACGGCCATCGAGTTACGGCGGGGCCACGGCGCCGACTTGCGGGAACTGGGCGACGCGTTGCGGTCGGAACTCAGTCGCGTCTTCGGCGCGTCGGTCGGGGCGCTGGTTTTTCTACGACCCGGTTCCCTGCCGCGCACATCCAGCGGCAAGTTGCGTCGAGCTCGAACGCGTGAGCTCTTCCTGGCGGGGGAATTGGCGGTCCTGGAAACAACTTCATAAGAACGGACTTGACGTACCGACCCGGGACCGAAATCTGACCCCAATGAACGGTAAGACGGCAAAACTGCTCAATCGCTATGCCAAGGCTAAAGGCGTGAACGACAAGGATCTCAAGCGTGAGTGGTATGCCATGAACGCCAAAGAGAGATTCCTGCGCCGCCAGGCCATGCTGCAAGAACTCAAGTAAGCGCATTCGCTAAACTTTTCAATTCCCCATTCGAACGTTACGTCCTCCGACTGTCCAGTGCGGAGGATTATGTCTCATTGCATCCAAGGGTTCGTTTCCGTCGGCCTGCTCCAATCCCTCCGTACTTTTGGTTAGATAGGCCGGCAACTACCGAAGTTTTCGCCTGTTCGCGGGCATCCAGTTTGGACAATGTCCCAAATTATCCTAATTTTTACGCATAAACTTTCCCATTCTTGATGCGTACCATTTGTTAGGTTGTTGTTAAGGCAAGGGGAGAGGTATGCACATGGACCTGAAGCAATCACTCGGCGGACAGCTCGATAACCTGGGGCGGGGCGGTGTTTACCCGAGACAAGCGACCCTTCTCCTACCGGCCGCTCTCGTGCTCGCTGCACTTGGCTTCTCCTGTTCTTATACATCGCCTGCCACGGACGGCGCCGCCGCTTCGCTCTTGAATTCCCTGGGAGTGGCAACCGTAGCTTCCGCGGCCGCCGACGGCGGAACCGGATCATCCGCTCCCGGCGTCACGCTGGATTCCATGACCTCGGCCTTCGTCAGCGGCGCGGGCGGGCGCGCGAGTACCGACTGGACCTGGACCTCCACCGTGGACGGCAAGTACACCGTTCGCAAGGATGCTTCGGCATGCGGCGATGGTACCGTCATGACCGGGCCTACGGACGTCATCGCCAATGTGGCCAACGCCGGACCTACGATTAACGCATCCGACCTGAGCGTGGGCACCACCAATTTCGCCCTCTGTGTTTATTACAATGACGCCGACGACGTGGAGCAGAACGTATCGGCCACTTTCAGCGTTACTCGGGATGATACGGCGCCCGGGGCTCCGGTCAGTACGCCGGCCGATGCTTCCTCGAGCATTTCGCCCAAGCTGGGTAAGATTACGCTCACGTTCACGGACGCCATGGATACCACGAGCACGCCGACTATTACGGTGGATACCGGCGGCACGACCATTCCCACCACCGGCACGATCTACAGCTGGAAGGATGACAAGACGCTCGAAATCAAAATGAGCTGGGTCTATTTCCCCGAGAACATTTCCATTAACTGGAGCGTAACGGCGGCGGGCTTGCAGGACGCGGCCGGGAATACCCTGGGGTCGAGCGTGGCCCGTTCTTTTTCCACCACCGCCAATAACGCGTCCTTCGCTCTCGCGGATTCCGGACAGAATTTGTGTTACGGCATCACCAACAGCTCGAGTCAGACCTGTCCCCATGGAACCTACGCGGGGCAGGACGGAGAAACGGTGCACCCCGTCGCGCGTAGTTTTACCGGACCTACGGCGCACGCCACCTACACCAGCGACTATACCACGAAGGACAATGTGACCGGCCTGACCTGGAAGACTTGCGTGGAAGGAAAGGAGGGCGCCACGTGCGGGACGGGTTCTTTCTTAAGCTACACCTGGTTCGACGCGCACAATGCATGCGCCGCGTTGAACTCCATGAACTCGGGCGCGGGCTACGCGGGTAAGACCGACTGGCGCCTGCCATCCATGCCGGAGCGCATGACCATCACGGATAATTCCAAATGGTATCCCGCGCTCGATTCCGCTCATTTTCCCGGTTCCCCCGGGGGCGGTTCGCGCGTCTGGACTTCCACCGGGGACGTATCCAATAACAACTTTGCCCATGACTTTTACATCGGGCCCAGCTCTACTTCGCGCACCACGAACAAGACCACCTCGCGCTACGTGCGCTGCGTATCCGGTACCGGCGCGGCCCGCTCCTTCACCGACAATGGAGACGGCACCATTACGGACAACAATACGGGCCTGAAATGGACCATGTGTCCCTATGGAAAAACCTACAGCGGCGGCTCCTGTACCGGTGGTGCCGCAAGCCATACCTGGGCCACGGCCCTTTCCAACTGCCTGGCGCTGGGCGGCACCTGGCGATTGCCCAGTCTCAATGAATATCTGTCCATCATGGACTTTTCGCGAGCCAACCCGGCCCTGGACCCGACCTATTTTAACGGGCACGGACGTTACTGGACTTCCACGACTTACAATGGTTCCCAGGGAGAGGCTTTTTCAGCGCAGACCGACTACGGCTATATTTATCGGAATTCCAAAACCGGCAATCGCCCCTATCGTTGCGTATCCAACTGACGGGGCGGTGGTTGTAGCTCGTTACAGTTGAGCTCAAAGTCCGGCCTGCCCTTGAGCAGACCCTTCCCGTCATAGGCACGCACGAACCCCCTGCGTGCCGTAACCAGTCGACCACGCTTGCCCCAATCGGCCCAGCTCACTTCATCGTCCAGGACGTCCGCCGCCACCGTCTTGACGCGTTCGTCCCTCAATTCGTAGGCGAAGCGTTCGCTCGGTTCTTCGCGTTCGCGGGTCTTCGTCAATATGAGCTTACCGTCCGGGCGCGGTTTTTCAAAGGCGATTCGCTCCTTCGTGGAAATATCGGTCCAGCCGTTCTTACGCATGCGAAGGTGATGCAGGGAAACGCGGTCGGCCGAGTTGGAGGTCGGTTCGATCTGGAATAGACGATGGAATGTATCATCGCTTCGATCCTGACGATCAAAGCCGGGAACGTAACTGAGCAGCAGGCGATTGGGCTCGATAAAAACGCCGCCCCCGCCCCAGGTGCCCGACTGAAACCACAGGCTAATGGCGGTGAGCAGCGGCGGTTCGGAAATCGCCGTCCATGTTTTCATGCGGCGGCCGAAATTCGCCGCGAAATAGACCATGTAGCGACCGTCATGGGAAAGGTCCGCGCGCTCGGGATAGAACGATCCACCGAACCACGCGCCGTGCTCCACGCGGTCGTTGTCCATGTTCCACTTGATGAAGTGAAAAAGCTTGGCGCGAAAGCGAACGATAATGACGGCCGTATTGCGATGAGAGGCCGTTAAAAGATGAAGACGAGCCGGGACGGCTTCGCGTGTGCCGTGTTCAGTCGTTTTCCTCGACCTCGACCAGGATGTCCTCGGGCTTTACGAGATCCCCGGCCTTGCAACGCACGGATTTAACGGTGCCGGCAACGCCGGACTTCACCGCGTTTTCCATTTTCATGGCTTCCACGATGAGCAGGGTGGCGTCGATTTCAACGACGTCTCCCTCGTTGACGTTCACGGCAATGACCTTGCCCGGCATGGGGCTCTTGTGAATGCCCGATCCGGCGCCCGCCAGGTCCGCCGCGTCGGCTTCCTCGATTACGTGGGTATGCCCGGAACCGTCCAGGTGTATGTAAAATTTGTTATCGGCGAAAAGGAAAGTGCCCGTGAATTCGCCCGAAGGCGCGCGCCCCCGAAAACGATCCTTGCCGATGATTTCAAAGGCCGAAACGGCCAGGCTGGTGTCGGTCTTGCCGTCCTCCGAGAGCCCCGTGAAGAACCCGGTGTTCTGCTTCTGGATTTCAACCTGGTAGGGTTGGCCTCGGTGCCGAAAAGACTTAAGCATGGCGCATTTCGGCGAGCGCCCGATTTCCCGTCAATCATTCGGGAGAAGGAATTGATGACAGGAGGGCCCGTCGGGAAATAATGGAAGCATGGAAGAACTCAAGCGCCTGCGCGAAATCACGCGTACTCTGCGCGAACCCGGCGGCTGCCATGCGCGAATGCCTGCTGGAAGAGGCCTATGAGGTCATCGACGCCGTCAATCGCCGTGACTTCACGGACCTGCGGGAGGAACTGGGCGATCTCTTGTTTCTCGTATTTTTCTACGCGCGTCTGGCGGAAGAAGAAGGACGCTTTGAAGTCGGGGACGTGGCGCGTGAAATTTCCGATAAGCTCGTGCGTCGTCATCCCCATGTGTTCGGAGACGCGAAGGTCGAGAACGTTCAGGAGATCCTCGGTAACTGGGAAGCCATCAAGCGCGCGGAAAAAGCTGAGGACACCGGCGACGATCGCCCCGAAAGCATCCTGAAAAAAACCGAGGACTTCCTGCCCGCGCTTTTGCGCGCCTATAAAATTCAAAGCAAGGCCGCCCGAGTCGGTTTCGATTGGGCCGACGACGAAGGCGTGCTGGATAAAATTCAGGAAGA
>CAZGYS010000344.1:0-7014 GCA_964530305.1 uncultured Leptospiraceae bacterium | reverse complement strand
CGAGAAAACCTTGCGCCTCCAGTTCACGGACCGCGTCACTCCCTTCGTCGACCTCGACCAGCACGCCGGTCATGCCGTAGGCCGGTTCCGTATACTCGGGTCCCGCGGGGGCGCCGGGGCGATTTTCCGGATTCAGGACGGCGAACTTGCCTCCAGGCAAGCGCGCGGCGGCCGCGACTGCTCCGAGAAACAGCACGCGATAGTCATGGGCCTGGAGCTCGGCGTTATCGCGAATGCGCACGGCCGTGACAGGCATGCCGGTGTCTCGGGCGATCGAACGCCGCAGAGCCGTTATGCGCTCCCGCAAAGGGCCGTCTTCGCCCACCAGGTGGATCAGGCCATGGCCGATTTCCAGCAGGATTTTGTCTTCCCTCAGGACCTCTTCCGAAAGTTCCTCGGACGATTCAAGCACGCGTATTCCCCCTATCCGGCCGGTTTTTCACGATGGGCCGCGTATAGATAGGTCAAGATATCGCGATTGCCTTTATTTATAAATTCTTTTTCCCGCGTCATTCCGATGCGTTCGGCGATCCGCATGGAGGCGATGTGGTCGAAGGGCATGTTGGCGCAGATGCGCTCCAAACCCTTTTCCTTGAGCCCGAACGCCAAACAGGCCCGGGCCGCCTCCAGCGCGAAACCCCGTCTCCAGTATTTACAATGAATGATGTATCCCAGATCGTATTCCAGAACACCGTCGATGCCCTGGCGCATGATGCCGCAATCGCCGACGATGGCGTCTTCCTCCCGGGAGATTACCGCCCAGCGTCCGAAGCCGTTGGCGGCATAGGACTTCATGCTGCGCTCAATCCAGGCGCGAGTCCCCGCCAGGTCGTAAGGCTCCGGCCAAAAACTCATGGTGTCGGCATCGGAAAGAATTTCAAATAGAACTTGAGCGTCGTCCGAATCATATTCGCGCAGTACCAGGCGCTCTGTTTCGATGACGCTCAAATCAATGCCCCCTGGCGCGAAGCATGCCGTCCAGCTTGCGGGCCATGTCGTTTTCGGATTCGATGTTCAAGGCCTCCTGCACGTACTTACGCGCGTTTTCCAGGTCTCCCAGAATGCGATAAGAATCCGCCAGGTTGATCAGGTTCGCCGTGCGATGGGGTTGAAACTCGCGCACTTTTTCTCCCGCGGCGCGCGCCTTTTCGAAATCCTTCATGGACTTCGCGCAGACGGAAAGATAAAACCAGAAGTTGGCCGCGTCCGGTTGCATCTCCAGGAAGTCCTCGATCCAGCGCGCGGCTTCCTGGAAGTCCTTGCGCTCATAATAGTACTGCGCCAGAAGTTGCAGGGCTTCCTTGAGATTCGGTTTGAGCTCGACGGCGGCCTTCAGGTCCCGCAGCCCGCCTTCGCGATCGCCTTCCTCCAGGCGACGACGCCCGCTTTCGTAAAGACCATGGGCGTCCGATTCGCCGCCGGTTCCGCCCGCCGCGGGGACCTCGGCTTCATGATAACCGATTCGCAAGAGCGAAAGGTCGTCCGTGATGGTGCCCTTGCCGTACAATAGCCCCACGATGGTATTCAGGTTGGTCTTGCCCTGCTCCACCAGGCGCAGGAACAGGGTTTCGTCCTCGTTGATGGTGCGGGTATCCGCGTCCGGCGTGAAATTGATGTCGTCGCGCCCGTCACTACCGGCGATGAGCACGTCTCCCGGTCGGAGATCGTACTGTTGAACCTGGAACTCAAACTCCGAAGGCGATCCCAGTTTTCGCAGAATCAGTTCGTCTTCGATGAACGAAGCCTGGCCGTCCCGGTAAAGCACGGTCCAGGGGTGTTCCGCGTTGAAGTAATACATGCGCCCCGTCTGCTCATTAATGACGCCGATTACGGCCGAGGCCAGCATCAAACCGTCGAAGGTCTTGAAGACGTCATGAAGCTCATTATAGGTCTGAGTCAGCCATTCCGAGGGCGTCACCTCAACAACACGATCCGCGCTGGCCGAGCGAGCCATGATGTTGTTCATGGCCGTGCCCAGTACAATCGCCCCGCCCGCGCCCTGCATGGATTTACCCATGGCGTCTCCGTTCACGAAGACCACATGGCGTACGTCCTTGCCCTCCGAGGCGAAACGCAAGTTACCGGTGATGCAGATATCGCCGCCCAGCTCGGACTCCTTACCGCGAAAGTTAAACTTTTTCTTTTGTTCAAGATACATGGACGTGGCCACTTTCGCGGACTTGTTCCAGTTGGTGACCAGGGGCTTGTGAATCAGGGCCGTGAGGAAATAGTCGCCGTCCTGCTGAACCTTGAGGGTCTGGATTTCCTCCATCTTCTGGGTTACTTCCCGCGTCCGCTCCTCGACCTTTTCCTCCAGGTTGTTCGCGTAGTCCTGGAGCTTGTTCTTCGCGTCCATGATGCTGCCCACCATGCGATTGAAGGACTCGGAGAGAAAACCGATTTCGTCCTGGACCATGACCGGAATGCGCACCTCGAGATTGCCGACGTTCACTTCGCCCACGCCGTCCAGGAGCTTGTTCAAGGGACGCACGAGACTGCGTGAAAAGAAGATCGGGAACAGCAGCAAAATCAGCAGCATGGCTCCCAGCGCGAAATAGGCGATGTACTTGGCGCGCTGGTGCATGAATGCGCGATAGCCGTAATAGGAATAACCCACTTCGTGGACGCGATCGCCCGACTCCAGGCGAAAGCCGAGAAAAATATCGGTTCCCCCGGACGTAAACTGACGAAACCAGCGCGGCCCCTGCGTGAGGCGCACATGCTTCTTGATTTTCTTTTCCTTGAACAGACGATCATACTCGGCCTGCGTCATGAGGAATTCCTTGCCGTACTTGCGCACGCGATCCGTCAAATCCTTGCGGATGTATTCAAAGCGAATTTCCTCCGAATTTTGGGAATTCGGTGGAAAGGAAATGATGTAGGCCAGGTCCTTATTTTTCTCACGCTCCGCGCTCCGGGCCGAACGCACCTCGAATTTCGCGTCCAGCAAGCGGGTAGCGTCGTAGTTTTCGTCGTTGAGCTGATTGATGAAGAACGACAGCCCCTGAATTACCAGTAGAATCGAAACGACGGAGATGCCCACGATCTTCGTCATGAAGGACGTACGTTCCACGGCGTTGTTGATAAAAACAATCGTGATGGCAAAATAACCCAGCAGGGTAAAGATCACGAAGAACTGCTGAAAAGTTCCATGTTCCACGCGCCCCGTTTGAAACAAAACGTTCACCACCGCCGGAACGAGGGCGGGCATGAGCATGGCGAACATCATCTGTAAAACGGCGCGGCGCTCTTCGCCCTGGAAACGGCGAAACTTTCGCAGCATGACCACCAGGAACCAGAGGATCTGCAAGACCAGCGCCGCGGCCACGCGTCTGCCCATGGCTCGTTCGAAATTGAAAATATCACCGCCGGGCACGAAGTCCGGGTCGCTGGTAATCGCCTTGAAGAAAAACTCTCCCGTGGCTCCCAGGAAAACCAGGATGGTGATCCACAGTACGATTTTGGATTCCCGGGGATGGTAGTTGCGCGGGAAAGAATACGCGAACTGAATCATGCAGATCAGCGCAAAAAGGGAACCGAATACCGTAGCCAGGCGATGGTAGCCGCCCACGGGATAGGGCAACAGCGCGCTCCAGAGATAACCGCTGTCCAGGACCAGGCCGCCGAAAAAGAACCCCATCAGAATCCAGGTAAAAGACGCCTTATTCTTGATGAGAACGAGGAAAACGAAAATAAGCAGCGTGAAAAGCGTACAGATCAGGGACGCGATGGCCCATGCATTGAAATACAACATCTAAAGATACACTCCGCGGATAAAGCCGATGGTTTTTTTATTTTGTGAACCGGTCTTTTGGACCTATCTTCCAATCTTCAAGGTTTTCGCGCAATCGAAACATGTTTCAGAGTCCCATTTAGGCATGATTTAACACCCCGCGGGCGGGTATACTTTCCTCGCGAAGGTTCGATGCGCCGCGTCATCTATAGTTGCGGAGATGTGCTCCCGCGTGAATACTGGTCAATATGGCGGAGATGGCGGGAAGAGTGCGGGGTATGGGTACGGGGCCCGTATTTCTCACATCAATTTCAACGATTCTCGGCGCCATCATGTTCCTCCGCTTCGGTTACGCGGTGGGCAACGTCGGCCTCTGGGGCACCTGGGGCATCATCCTGCTGGGTCACCTGGTAACCATCCCCACGGCCCTGGCCATATCGGAAATCGCCACGAATCAAAAAGTCGAAGGCGGCGGCGTCTACTACATCATCTCCCGTTCGTTCGGTATTCCCATCGGCGCGTCCATCGGCGTGGCGTTGTATCTATCCCAGGCCATCAGTACCGCGTTTTATCTGATCGCCTTCGCGCAGGCCTTTGAGCCGGTCTTTAAATTCGTCGGCGAACAATTCGGCGTCGTGATCACCGATTCGCGCTGGGTGAGCGTTCCCGCGCTGGTAGGCCTGCTGGTCTTGATGCTCACGCGCGGTGCAAAGTCGGGCGCGGCCCTGCTCTACATTATAGCCGGCATTATCTTCGCGTCACTTGTGTCCTTCTTCATGGGAGACACCGGATACGATGCCTCGAAAATGGATCCCCGGGCCGTGGTGGAAAACCCGGTCCCCTTCTTCACGGTCTTCGCCATCGTCTTTCCGGCCTTCACCGGCGGCGCCGCGGGGGTGGGCCTCTCGGGGGACTTGAAAGACCCGCGCGTATCCATTCCCCTGGGAACCATGGCCGCCACCTTAATCGGCATGGCGGTCTACATGTTCATTCCCTGGAAGCTGGCCGTATCCGCTTCGCCTCAGGACCTGGGCGCGGACCAGTTAATCATGAGCAAAATCGCCACCTGGGGTCCCATCATTCCCATCGGCCTGGCGGCGGCCACCATCTCGTCCGCGCTGGGTTCCATGATGGTCGCGCCGCGAACATTGCAAGCCCTGGCAAATGACAAGATTTTTATTTCGGAGCCGGTGAATAATCGCCTGGCCAAGCTCAGTCCGCGCAACAATGAACCCATCGACGCCACCTGGGCCACTTTCATTATCGCCCTGGTATTCGTTTTGATCGGGGACGTGAACGTCGTGGCCGAGATCATCTCCATGTTCTTCATGGTAACCTACGGTTCCTTGTGTTTGATTTCATTCCTGGAACACTTCGCGGCGGACCCTTCCTATCGACCCACGTTTAAGTCGCGCTGGTATCTTTCCCTGCCGGGAGCCATTCTGTGTTTCTGGCTGATGTTCAAAATGCAGCCGGCTTACGCCGCGCTTTCCCTCGTCACCATGGCCGCGCTCTATCTGGTCATTTCCCAGTACAATACGGACCGGGGCCTGGCGGCGATTTTTCAGGGCGTCATCTTCCAGGTCTCTCGCCGGCTGCAGGTCTTTCTTCAAAAGGCGGGCACGGACGAAGTCCCGGAACGGGAACGCTGGCGACCGTCCGTGGTCTGTCTTTCGCGTAATTCCTTCGAGCGATTCGATTCCTATGAACTGTTGCGCTGGCTGTCCCACAAGTACGGCTTCGGCACCTACATTCATTTGATCGAGGGCTATCTATCGGCCGCCTCCGCGCGTCAGTCGGAAGAGGATCTGGGACGCCTGATTCGCATCGCCGACATAAGCAAGAGTAACGTTTACTTCGACACCATGGTGAGTCCCTCGTATACCTCCGCCGTGGCTCAGGTGCTCCAGTTGCCCGGCATCTCCGGCAAGGAAAACAATACGATTCTCTTCGAATACGACAAACAGGATCCGCGCGGACTTTCGGACATCATCGATAATTACCAGTTGATCAAGTCCACGCGCTTCGACCTGCTCATATTGGGCTCTTCGCGCAAGAAATTCGGCTATCGCCGCGAAATTCATATCTGGATTACCGCGGGGGATTACGAAAACGCCAATCTCATGATCCTGCTGGGCTACATCATTCTGGGCCACAATGACTGGGACCGGGGCTTCATCAAAATATTCGACGTCAGCCCCGACGATGAACTGGAAGCCCAGCGCAAGCGCCTGCTTTCCCTGGTTCGTTCCGGTCGCTTGCCCATTTCGCCCAAGCACATTGAACTGATTCCCGCCGGAGACGAGGGCCGCACCGTCAAACAGGTCATCAATGATCGTTCGCGGGACGCGGACCTGGTAATCCTGGGCTTTCGCGGCGAAGTGCTCAAACATCAGGGCACGGAACCCTTCGAGGGCTTCGACGACATCGGCAACATGCTCTTCGTGAACACCACGCAAGAGAAAGAAATCAGTTGAACGAAGAACTACTACGCACGACGGATCACGTCGCGCTGCGCGAAGGGCCCGTGATTCGCATTCAGGCGCCGGCGAAATTGCTGACCCTGGTGGGCGGCATCATGTTGTTTGTCGCGGGGCTTCTGATTTTCCCCGTCCGGGAATGGTTGGGACCCGGCCTGGGCGAACGTATTTGCTTCTGGTCGGGCGTGGTCATCGGCGTGTTCGCGGCATTGTACCTGGGCAAGGCGTTGTTTCGGGTCGTGCTTACTCCTGATTTCGTGCTGGATGCAAGCCGCGGCGTGGTCATGTTCGGCAACAAGGTCTTTCCCTTGCGCGAGCTTTCGCCGCCCACCGTCGAGGAATACACGCTGGGGGGCTTCCCCATGTATAAACTGACCATGGAGCTGGGCGGCAAAGCGCGCGTGCTCATCAACGCGGTGGACCGTCCGCGCCTGAAAAACCTCAAGGCCGCGGCCGACGCAATCGCCCATGAAGTCCGCGCGGACGCCCTGACGGATCCGGAAGAAACCCGGGCCGTAACGGACCCGGCCGCTACCGAAAAGACGCAACGCTGGTTCTTCGGCGGGACGCTGACCGCGGTGGGCGTCGTATTTTTTATCGTAGGCTATTTTGTTTTCCCCGGCCTGGAACTCGTCAGCTGGAAGGACGTTTCGACGCGCATTCTCTTCTGGCCGCTCGGGATCTGGGTGGCGATACCCGGCCTGCTACAGTTGCTGGGCGTTCCCGTGTATCGCTTTATCATGGTGGAGCGCAAGACCTGGAAGGAGTATCTACTACTCCTGTTGTGGATCGGTTCTTATT
>CAZGYS010000343.1:0-7022 GCA_964530305.1 uncultured Leptospiraceae bacterium | reverse complement strand
CATCAGATCATGAAGAACAACCAGCATCCTCCCGGAAACATGTCCATTCTCGTGGGCGCGCCGGAGTTGGGTTTAGGCAAGAAGTAAGACCGGTCAAAGGGTCAAAAGGTTTAAGGGTCCAAGGGTTCTGGTAATTTGATATCCCGGTACCTTTATACCCTTCGACCTTTAGACCTTTAGACCATGAAGACTTTCTTCCGATTACTAAGCTACACCTTTCGTTATAAATGGCGCTTCATCGCCGGAGTCGTCGTTGCCTTCTTCGTGGCCGTGCTCAACGGCATGAGTCTCACCGCGTTCGTTCCGCTCTTCGAAGCCCTGGGAGATCGCGAAGCCTACTACGAAATTCAGTTCACCGTGCCCGAGCGCAAGATTCTGCGCCGGGCGGTAAACTATCTCCTGGACAAGAAGGAACTGAAGCCGGGCGCCCTGGTCGTGCCCCGCGCGCCTGGTCGGATTAAGAAAGACCCGGCCCTGGAGTTCCTCAACGCCACCTATAAGTCCTACGATTACGGCCTGACGAATCTGGAGCGCCTGCGCTTGCGAACCATGATTCGCTGGAAGCTGCGCATCAATGCCGCCGGTTACACGCCGCTGGAAATCGTCTATCTGGCCTGCGCCATCGTGTTGCCCCTGTATCTCTTGAAGCTGGGGCTCTTGCTTCTATCGGTGCGACTCATCGCCAAGACGGGCTATCGCGCCGTGCGCGATATTCGCGCGGACCTGTATCAAAACGCCCAGCAGTTGCCGTTGACGTACTTTTATCGTGAAAAGACGGGCCTGTTGATGAGTCGCCTGATCAATGACTCGGAAATCGTCGCCGCGGTGATTTCCAGCAACATGCGCGACGCCATCACGAATTTCTTTTACATCGTCACGCACATCCTCTTGCTGGCCTACTTGAATCTGCCGCTGTTGCTGGTGACGCTGGTGGTGGTGCCCTTGATGCTCTCGCCGGTGACGCTCTTCACGCGTAAGATTCGCAAGGCGACCGACCGGGGGCAGGTGCATCTGGCCGATCTCAATGCGCATTTGCTCGAGGCCATTGCGGGCGTGCGCGTGATTCGGGCGTTCGGCATGGAAGACTACGAGCGCGATCGCTTCGAACAGGTGAATCAGAAACTGTTCTGGCGTATGTTCAAGCAGCAGTATTACATTAAAGTCGGCGCCTACATGGTGGAGTTCTTCTCCGTGCTGGTATCCATCGGCGTCATCGCCCTGGGGGCCTTCTTCATGGACCCGGTGACCTTCACGGGCGGCGAATTCATCGCCTTTCTCGTGATCTTCATGTTCATCATTCGGCCCATCATTCAGCTCTCGGGCATGTACAGTAAAATCGCCCAGTGCACCGCCGCGGGCGATCGCATTTTCGAAATCATGGATAAGAAGCGCGACATCCATGAGCCGGAGAACCCGCTCACGCCGGAGCCCCTGCGGGACGGCATTGAGTTTCGCGACGTGCGCTTCGTGTATCCGGAAACGGAAAACGAGGTTCTCAAGGGCATCAATCTACGCGTACCCATGGGCAAGACCGTGGCGCTGGTGGGCGAAAGCGGCGGCGGTAAGTCCACCATGATGGATTTGCTGGCGCGATTTTTCGATCCGGTGGAAGGGGCGATTCTCATCGACGACAAGGATATACGCGATTTTCGCATCGCCGATCTGCGTAAGCGCATCGGTATCGTCACGCAGGACATCTTTCTATTTCACGGCACCATTCGCGACAACATCGCCTACGGGCAGCAACAGTATACCGAGCAAGACATCGAAAAGGCGGCGCGCCTGGCTCACGCCCATGACTTCATCTCGGAGATGCCCGAGGGTTACGATACCATCATCGGCGAACGGGGCTTTACCCTCTCCGGCGGACAACGCCAGCGCATCGCCGTGGCTCGCGCCCTGTTGCGGGACCCGGAGATTCTCATTCTCGACGAGGCTACCTCCGCGCTGGACACCGAAAGCGAACGCCTGGTCCAGAGCGCGCTGGAGCGACTGTTTAAGAATCGCACGACCTTCGTAATCGCGCATCGCCTTTCCACCATCGAGGAAGCCGACATGATCTGCGTCATCTCCGAGGGCGAAATCGTGGACCGGGGCACCCACGAGGAACTCATGAAGCGCGAGGGTCTCTACGCTCGGCTGCAAGAAATTTCCAGGCAGTCCGTGCCGGGTTAGAATATTCCGCTTGTCGCGCCTGAGCCCTGGTGCGATCTCTAGCGAAATTTGTTTCGGAGTGTCTCCCGTGAAAAAAATACTTTCCGTTTTCGTCGGCCTGTTCCTGCTCGGGACCGCGGCCTGTTCCAAACTTGACGTTCAAAAGAATGTATCCCCCGAATTCCCCTACGAATCGCGCTTTGAGCAGGTGCTTGGTTCGCGCATGCACTACGTTGAGGTGGGCAAAGGCGATCCCATTCTGTTCCTGCACGGTAATCCTACTTCCAGCTATCTATGGCGTAACGTGATTCCCCATCTCAAGCCGCTGGGGCGCGTCATCGCCGTGGATTTGATTGGCATGGGTAAATCCGATAAGCCGGAAATCGGTTATACCTTCGTCGAGCATTCCCGGTATCTGGAGGCGTTCATCAAGCAAAAGAAGCTCAAGAACGTGACGCTGGTAATTCACGATTGGGGTTCGGCCCTGGGCTTTCATTACGCCATGCGAAATGAATCCAATGTAAAGGGGATTGCCTTCATGGAGGCCGTCACGCGTCCGCTTAAATGGAGTGAATTCGGTTTCATTGAGAAATTTATCTTCAAGCGCCTGCGGGATCCGAAAAAAGGTCCGGAGATGGTTCTCAAGGAGAATTTCTTCGTCGAGAAGATGCTGCCGCAGTTCGTCGCGCGCGAAATGTCGAAGCAGGAAATGGACGCGTATCGCGCGCCGTACCCCACGGAGAAGTCCCGCAAGCCGACGCTGGTGTGGCCCAATCAAATTCCCATCGACGGTAAGCCGGCCGACGTGCACGCCCTGGTAAGCGCCTACAACGCGAAACTCAAGACCTCGAATGTTCCGAAGTTGCTGCTCTGGGCGGAACCGGGCGTCATCATTCCAGGTAAGGCAGCGGCCGACGCAATCGTCAAGGCCTTCAAGAATACCGAAGCCGTCTACATCGGCCACGGCAAACATTTTATTCAAGAAGACCAGCCGGACAACATTGGTAAGGCCGTGGCCGCATGGTATAAGAAGATCAACGTTCAGAACTAGGCTTGCGCCCAATCGCCTCCCGTCGATTCAGCCCAGACCCTTAAAACAATTCTCAAGATGACTCCCGCCCCCCGTGTGTGGGCGGGAGCGTGAAAGTGCCGGCGATAGTGAAGAGAGTCAAGGGTGGGCGGGCCGCCCGGGCCCGGTATCGCGCGATTTTAGCATGGAGCTTTGCAAAAGTCAAGCGCGAATCGCCCGCCGAAAATTGTGTACATATACGACAACGTTGTATCCATGATCAGACGGGAGGACGGCCCCATTTTTCAAGCATGAGGCGAACCTGTTCGGGGTCGAAGGGTTTGCTGATGTATTCGTCCATGCCGGCCGCGAAACAGGCGTCGCGATCCGATTCCGCGGCGCCGGCGGTCATGGCGATGATGCGCGGACGTTCCTTTGTCGTATCGGCGACGATAACGCGCGCCGCTTCCAGGCCGTCCATCTCCGGCATCTGCACGTCCATGAGAATAATATCGTAGGCCTTGCGCCCCACGGCTTCCAGGACTTCCAACCCGTTCGCCGCGGTGTCCGCGGTATAACCAAAGCGTTTCAGAACGTGCAGGGCCAGCAGTTGATTGTCGACATTGTCCTCGGCCAGAAGAATTCGCAGGGGGAGGCGCTCGGCCAGCGCGGGATCCATGCGAGTCTTCACGCGCGGTTCGGAGGCGACTTCTTCCTCGGCGGGGGCGAGCGGGCGCAGGGGAACCGTGAAGCGAAAGGTCGTGCCCCGGCCCGGACTACTCTCCACTGTAATTTCGCCGCCCATGAGTCCCACGAGCCGTTTACAAATGGCCAGGCCCAGCCCGGTTCCGCCGTACTTGCGCGTCGTGGAGGCGTCCGCCTGGGCGAAGAGCTCGAAGATCGTATCCAGGCGATCCGTCGCGATGCCGATCCCGTCGTCGCTCACCGCGAACTCGAACGGAATGTGCTCGGCCGCCGCGCGCGTGCCGGCGCAACCTACGGTAACGCGGATGGTACCATGCTCGGTAAACTTGACGGCATTGCTGATTAGATTGATCAATATTTGACGCAAGCGCGTCATGTCGCCGAAGACGGTCGCCGGAACATCGTCGGCCACGCGAACGTCGAACGTGTTGCCTCGTCGCGTCGCCTCTTGCGCCACCAGTTCGACCGACTCCTCGATGCAGCGCCAGATGATGAAGCGCTGTTCCTCCAGTTCCACCTTGCCGGCCTCGATGCGCGAAAAGTCCAGGATGTCGTTGATGAGCGTAAGCAGATTACGACCGCTGTGCTCGATGGTTTCGGCGTACTTGCGCTGGTCTCCGTCCAGGCTGGTTTCCAGCAGGAGGGTCGTCATGCCTATGACGGCGTTCATGGGAGTACGAATTTCATGGCTCATGTTGGCCAGGAATTGCGATTTCGCGCCGCTGGCCGCCTCGGCCGATTTCAGGGCGGTCTTGAGATTGCGCTCGATTGCGCGTCGCTCTCGAAATTCGCGGCGAATCTCCCGCCGATCCAGCGTGCGCATCCAGGCCATGGCCGAACTGAGGAAAGCCGTGATCACCAGGAAGGCCAGTGAGCGGGCGTGATTTTCATCCGGCAAGGGCGGAAAGGCGCCGGCGGCAATGCTCATGCCTACGACGCATAAAATCGCCAGGGGCACCATGCGACGAGTGTCCAGGAAAATGGCTCCCAGCAGAAGGCCCAGGATCACCGGAAAGAAGGGGATGCCGCGCCGAACGACTTCGCCGTCGGCGATGTAGAGCATGGTCATCCCCGCGGCCATGAAACCGAGTATGGGAAAAACCGCGCTCCAGCGAAACCAGCGCGTTCGCGTCAGGAGTAACGCCGCGAGAATAGTGGCGATGCACATGGCGCCGATGTAAAACTCCGGATCCCGCAGGGGGTTGTAGGGTCCCTGGTGAATGAGCGGGTGCACTACTGTCAGGAGCAGTAGCAGCAAGACCAGCATGGGCCACAGCATCAACGCCAACAATCGCAGGCGCCGGCGAACGTCGGGTTCGCGAATGATCCGCGGCGGCTCCACGAGTCGGCGCCACAGACCCATTTTTTCAGGTGACTCGCCGGGTGGATGGTCGGCGCTACTTGTTGTACGTTTCCGGGTAACCGTGCTCATTGGGCTTGTCGTTGCGTTTGCTTGCCGCTTCAAACGATGGCGATGAGACCATCGCCGTGACTTCGGAGAAAATCGCTCGGAGCCAGACCCATGTATTCGCGAAAGTCCTTGTTGAAGTGCGATTGATCGAACCAGCCGAAGCGAAGGGCTTGTTCTCCGAGTTCGGCGTGATCGCCCGCGGCGCGACGACGCAGGGTATCCTTGAGCATGGCCTCGAATCGCAACAAGCGGCGGTAATCCCGCGCGGACATCCCGAAGGCGTTCTTGAAGCGACGCTGAAAGGTTCGGCGGCTGAGTCCCAGGCTTTCGGCCAGGAAGTCGGTGGCGCGTCCGCCGGATTCGAAAGCGATTCCGGGCTCGGCGGCGGTTTCCGTCAGGATGGAACGCGTCAGGCCGGACATGGCCCCCTGGATGAATAGGTCCGGACTTTCGCGCGAGCGCAGGCATTCCATCAGGTATTCCTCGATGATGCCGATACGGGTGGCCGTGTCCCGGGCCTCTCTAATGCGTTCCAGCGTGAAGAGGATTTCGGGCCCGTGAAGATCCTCCAGCGCGATTACATTGTTGGTTAGTTCGGCCAGGGAGCCGGGGTAAAAATAATGATAAGCTCCGGGCCGAAAGCGCACGGACAGAAAACCCACCCGATCGCCGGGAAGCAGATCGAAGTAGCGGGTACGGGGGCCGCTGATGTGGGCGGCGGGGACGGACCGCGGCGATTGAGCGAGATCCTGGTATTGAAAGGGGTCCTGGAGATGAAAGGCCAGCTCCACTTCGCCGAAGGGCGGGATGCGCGGGAAATGAGTCTCCCGGCCGGGTGTACTGTCCAACACCCATATATATTCCACGAAGGGGCGCAGTTCCGTGCGCGGAATGTGCAGATGAATCCGCATATCTATTTTTTTGGCGGCCGGCGCGAATTTACAAGCGATTTCCTCCGGGATTGCGCTGCTTGTTTGGTAAGAAAGAAGTTAGGAGGGATGTATCCCGTGAATGTTAAAACTATGCTGTATATCGCCCTGGCGATCATCGGTTTCTTAATTCCCAATTATTTCGTGCTCATGCACGGTCTGGAATCCGGCAACTGGCTGTTCTGGATGGACGTCGCCGCTACGTTTCAACTGGGTTTTGCCAATAAGGTCGCCTCGGCCTTCCTTTCCGATCTCATGCTGGCGGTCGTGGTTTTCTTCGTTTGGATGATTCCGGACGCCCGCGAGAAGGGAGTCGCTCGACCCTGGTTGTATTGTATTCTGACCATGGCCTTTGGTCTGGCTTTTTCCATGCCGCTGTATCTGGCGGTCCGAGAGGCGCGCTTGAATCGCCCCGGTAGTGGTGCCTGAAGCACTGTTATCTCGGGGGATGTTCTTCGCGAATCGTTGACAGCAGGCCCGGGGGCGGGGATCCTGGGCCCGCCTATGAAACGTCTCTTACTGGTCGACGACAATCAGAAGTACATGGATCTTCTGAAGGAGCACTTCGAGAATCTCGGTTACACGATCGACACGGCCGTGCTGGCCGGGGAGGGACTCGCCAAATTTCAGGAGCAAGCAGTCGACTACTATGATGTGATTGTCACCGACATCACCATGGAAACCCAGCTGGCGGGAGTTACCATGCTCAAACGCATGTATCGCCTGGGGTACCGCGGGACCGTCGTGGTAGCCAGCACCGCCTACGATGTTCTGGGAGCTCGTACTCTCTCGCGTCTGTTTCTAAAGGGCTACG
>CAZGYS010000342.1:0-7039 GCA_964530305.1 uncultured Leptospiraceae bacterium | reverse complement strand
TGACCCAGCCCCGCATGCCCTGCGCGAAACTCGGGCTGCGTTTCGAGCGCGACGACATGGTGAAACGTTTCATGAATTCGCGTCGCCCCGGGATTTATTTCTCGGTACGTAGCGAAGGCCACATGGGCGCGGGGGATGAAATCGAGAAGGTGCACGAGGATCCCCACGGCGTCACGGTGCTGGACGTGCTGGCGCTGGCCGTTTTCGACAAGAAGAATGAGGAAGGCCTGGCGCGAGCACTCATGGTCCCGGCCCTGGCATCCGGCTGGCGGGACGACTTCGAGGATCGGCTGCGAAAGTTGAGAATGGAGTGACGATTGCGGAAAACGATCACGAATTATCCCGAATGAGGCGAATTGCACGAATGGTTTTGGGCGGCAGCAGGTTTTTTGATTCCTGACATTTTCCGCTCCTTTCCCGCCGGCTTTTTACACACCCGCGTGAACAAGCTCCCGGCGACAAGAAGCATAAAAAAACATTCGCGGCATTAGTCTAATTCGTGCGCATTAGTGTTCGCTGGACTCTTTCTTATCGGGAGACGTAACCACGTTCCCCCAGCACCTCCGCCACGCAGCAGGTCAGGGTCTTCGCGTAAGGAATATGCAGGAACTCATTGGGGCCGTGGGCATTGGAGGCCGGTCCCAGCACGCCGGTGACGACGAACTGAGCCTGGGGAAACTTATCGCCCAGCATGCCCATGAAGGGAATTGAGCCGCCTTCGCCCATGGCCAGGGCCGGCTTGCCGAAGTACTTCGCGGACGCGTTTTGCAGGGAAGTCTCCAGGCCTACCGAAAGATCAGGAGCGTTCCAACCCGTGGTGGCGTACCCGGGGCGATACTCGACTTTCGCGCCCAGGGGTGGGTCCTTCAAAAACAATTCGGCCAGCAGGTCCTGCACGGGCGGCGCCTCGATGACGGGCGGCAGACGCAGGGAAAGCTTCAGTTCGGTGCGGGGTCGCAACACGTTTCCCGCGTCTCCGGGCAACGGCATGCCGTCCAGTCCCGTATAGGACAGGGCCGCGCGCCAGGTCCGGTTCAATATCAGTTCGGCATTGTCGTCGTGCATGGGCCGCATGCCGGCCGGCATGGGGAATTTCGTATACACCTCATGGTCCAGCGCCGCGGCCGCCGCGCGAGCCTGCTCCACGCGCACGGCGGGGATGTTCGCGTTCAACGCCGGGGGCAAAACACGTCCCGTGGCCTGCTCTTCCAGGCGCGAAAGCAAAATGCCCAGCAGGCGAAACGAAGAAGGTATGATGCCGCTCGCATCGCCCGAGTGCACGCCCTCCTCCAGCACCTGCACGCTCAAGACGCCCGCCAGCATCCCCCGCAGGGAAGTCGTCGTCCAGAACTGGTCGTAATTACCCACGCCCGAATCCAGGCAAACCACGAGATCCGGCGCGCCGATTTCGTCGGCCAGCAACTCGGTATAAAAAGGCAAATCGGGCGAACCGCTCTCCTCGGAGAACTCGATCAAGACGACGATGCGGTCATGGGGCGTCCCGCTTTCGCGCAGGGCATTGACCGCGCACACGGAGGCGAACAACGCATACCCGTCGTCGGCGCCCCCGCGTCCGTAGAGCTTTCCGTTTTCCAGCACCGGCTCCCAGGGACCCAGGCCATCGCGCCAGCCCGTCATCTCCGGTTGTTTATCCAGGTGCCCGTACATGAGCACGGTGCGTGCCTGGTCGGCCGGGATGCCCGAGGGCGGAATGGTCAAAAGCAATAGCGGAGTGCGATTGTCTTCTTCGTAGATCTTGAGAACGGAGCCTTCGGGGCGATTCGCCTCGGTCCACTGTCGGGCCAACTCCAGGGCACGGTCCATGTGCCCATTGGCCTTCCAGTCCGGATCGAAGTTAGGCGATTTGTTGGGAATGCGAATATAGTCCGTCAACGTGGGAACGATCAATCGCTCCCAGTAGTCGTCGACGAAGGCGGATGTTTGTTTCGCGTCCGGCATCAACCGAAATCAGGAGATGCCCGGAACCGGGAAACCGTTACAGAATTCCTCAATCTCGGTTTTCATTTTGGTCAGCATGGCCTGATCGTCCGCGCCCCGCAGAGCCTGGTCGATCCAGCGCGCCACGCGACGCATGTCGTCTTCCTTCATGCCGCGCGTGGTAACCGCCGGCGTACCGAAGCGCACGCCGCTGGGATCGAAGGGAGTGCGCGTGTCGTCCGGATACGCGTTCTTATTGGTGGTAATGCCCACGTCATCCAGGGTTTGCTGGGCCAGCTTGCCGCCCACGCCCGTGGAGGCGACGACGTCCGCCAGCACCAGGTGATTGTCCGTGCCGCCGGTGAACAGCTTCCAGTCCATCTTAAGCAATTCGTCCGCCAGCGCTTGCGCGTTCTTAACGACCTGCGCGGCATAAGTTTTGAAGTCCGGTTGCAGCGCTTCCTTGAGCGCCACGGCGATGGCCGCTACCTGATGCATGTGCGGGCCGCCCTGCAGACCGGGGAATACCATGCGGTCCACCAGAGTAGGGATGTTCTCAATGGTCTTTTCGGTTTTCTTCAGTGGGTTGCCGACAGTGCCCTTCGTCAACACCATGGCGCCGCGCGGTCCGCGCAGGGACTTGTGCGTCGTCGTGGTCATAATATTAAAGCCGTAGTCGAAGGGGTTCTTGAGAACGCCGCCGGCAATCAGCCCGGCGATGTGCGCCATGTCCGCCATGGCCACGGCGCCTACTTCGTCGGCGATTTCGCGGAACCTGGCATAGTCGAGATCTCGAGGATAAGCGGAGAAGCCGGCCAGGATGATCTTGGGTTTGTGCTCTTTGGCCACGCGACGCAGTTCATCATAGTCGATGGCGCCGGTTTCGATATCGGTTTTATAACGTACGAATTTGAAAATCTTGGCGATGTAGGTTACCGGGTGACCGTGGGTCAGGTGACCGCCGTGGGACAGGTCCATGCCGAGCACGGTATCACCGGGCTCCAGCCAGGAAAAGAACGTGGCGATATTAGCCGCGGCGCCGGAGAGCACCTGCACGTTCGCGTGATCACAACCGAACAGTTTCGTGGCGCGCTCAATGGCGACGCGCTCGATAACGTCCGTGTATTCCTGGCCGCCGTAGTAACGTTTGCCGGGATATCCTTCCGAGTATTTATTCGTGAAGACCGTGCCCAGCGCGGCCAGGACCGCGGGCGATACATAGTTTTCCGAGGCGAAAAGTTCCATACCGGTTCTTTGCCGGTTCTCTTCGCCTACCAGGGCTTCGTGAATTTCAGGATCAAAATTTTTAAGTTCTTCGCGGAGATCCGTCGTGGGCGTCATCGTACTCATTTTAACTCCGGGCGGGAAAGGTTTATGTCACTTTTTGCCCGAGGCCCGGGTACTCAACTCAAATTCAAGCCATGGAAACCCACAGAACAGCCGTTTTAGGGCGATTTGTCCACGGTTTGTGCACAAAGTGTCGGATGAACAGCGCTAATCGCGGCTGACAAACTTACTCAATCAAATTCATCGAACGGATATCGCTCTGGCGAATCGGGATCATGCCCTTGACCGTATGCAAGTATGAGCGACCGTCGCGGGTTACGAGATAGCCCCTTAACCGGCGCCCATCGGCCAGTTCGTATTCGGAAACGAAACCGTAGAGCGCGCGAATGTCCTCCAGGCTTCGCGCGGTGCGTTTATCGGGCCGGCCGGCATCGCCCGCATCTCCCGCTGTTCGCCCCGCGCCCGTCGTCGAAGCAACCGCCGCCAGGGCCGCATTGATCCGTCCCAGCTCACGCACATCGTCCCGGGAAAGGGGAGCGCGTTCAGGGCGATCATCCGCGCCGAACTTCAGTTTTTCACCCCGACGTAATTCGACCGTATTCCCCCCGACGTCCCTGATAGTCAGCCGCCCCTCGAACAGACGGGTGCTTTCGCCTTCGGCATCCACCGTCAAGGCGAACATCGTACCCTTCAAGACGATGCGCGAGCGCGGGGTAACCACGACAAAGCCTGGGATCTTCGCGCCGCCGGATCGCAGGTCCAGACGACCACGCTCCAGGTAAATCTCAACCCGCCCCCGGCGCTTCTCATAACGTAATATCGCCGGCCCGGCGATTCGCAGGCGCAATCGCTCTCCCATACCCGCGTAGAGCAGACTCCTTGCCGTAAGTTCAAGTCGGGCCGTATTCGGCAGAGCTCGACCCGCGCGAACGTCGGCGCGACCGTTCATCAGAATCTCCCCTGTATGACTCAAAGGCGCGAAGTCGGGAGTCACGGGACTGGAAGATGTGAGATAAAAGATTGCTCCAATCGCCAGAAAGACCCCGGCCGCGGCCAGGCCGACCAGGCGCCGGGTTCGAACGGCATTAGCGGGGGCGGGCCTCATGCCGGCAATGCCGGGTTCTTCTTCGGGCTTGTCTTCATGGCGGTTCTTTTCCGCTCTCTTCGCGGCCGCCGACACGGCGGCATCCAGAACGCGGGCGACGCGCTCATCGGCGGCGGGGGGCATGCCTCCCGAGTCGTCGGCACTCTCCCTTCCCGCGGCTCCCTTTATGGAAGCGGGCCATTGCTCAACATCATCGTCGCGCAAGGACGAAAGCAGGGCGTCGAGTTCCTGGTCGCGATTGTTTTGCTCTTTCATATCAATCCTCGGTCTAGTCCTCGGTTATCGCATCAATTCCTCGGGCGTGATGCCCGCTTCACTGAAAACATCGCGCAGCCGACGTATGACCGACTCGAGATCCGTAAATACGGTAGTTCGCGAAAGCCCCATGGCATCGGCGATGGCCTGGAGCTTATATTGGCCGTATATTCTCAGGCGCAAGACCGCTCTTTGCCGGGCCGGCACATCAGGATCTTCGCACACCTGGCGAATCAACTCCTGAATGCGTCCGGATAAATCGCGCTCCGGACTCGGCGTGATAATGGCCAGTTCTTCCGCGCCGGGCACTTCCTTCTTCGTCTTACGACGCCCGTCCATAAAGAGGTTATGGGCGATACTGAACAATAACGCCCGCGCGCCGGAGCGCCGCACGACACCCTGCTCCACTTTTTCCAGCAGGCGCAGAAATGTAGCCTGCACCAGATCTTCCGCTTCGTGCTCGTTTCGCGCCAGCCCCATGAGAAAGCGCCAAATATGGTCCTTTACTTCTGCATAGAGGCGCGAAACTTGCGCCGCTTCCATCATTTCCAGAGCCGGTTCTATTTCCGTACTTACGGGTTGCATTTCGTCGGATTTATTTCTTGCTGATCCGGGGTCGCCCATTCAGATTAGTATTTCCCCGCGTCCGAATCATGATTTCCTTCATTTCGCTCATCATTGCCTCCATGCGCTCGTTCGGGCGCGGGCGTCCGCGAACGTCCGTATTCGCGGGAGGAATCGCCTTGCTGGTTTGTCTGTTTCATTGGTCCGGACCATTGCACGCGGACACGGTGATCCTGCGGGACGGCACCAGGCTGAAAGGAAAAATCATTCGCGTCTCGACCGGTAGTCACATGGTGATGCGCGTGCGCGGGCGAGTTACGCGAATCCCTCTCAAAAACGTGCGTTCCCTGAAAAAGGCTCGTGCCGCCCCCAGGAAGAAGGCCGAGAAAATTATTCGGCGAAGACGTCGACCGCGGTCGCCGGCGCCGAAGGCAAGCGCGGTTTCGCGAAACGCGAAACGTGAATCGCCCGAAGCGAAAGGATTTCGGTCGCCCTGGATTCCCGGCCTGATTCAATACCGCGAAGGAAGAAGAATCCATGGCGCCGCTCTCGGAGGCACTTTCGCCGCCGGCTTGCTTGCGTCCCTGTATTATTCCTTGAAACTGGCTTCCATTCGGCGCGAAGCCGAAGCCAGTGCGGCCTACAATCTGTTTCTGGATCGGACAATCGACAATCGCTTTCGCCGCGTGCGCGGGCGGTTGGACGGTTCCCGCGCGCTGTTCACGCTGGCCGCCGCCCTGCATGGCTGGGAGGTATACCGCGCCGCGAAGAGCGGCCCGACCCTGAAGGCGGGTTTTCGTGAATCCGGAGGTGTCTTCTTCGGCCTGCGTTTTCATTTTTAACTTTCGCGCCCCGTATCCAAGCCTTCCCATCCTATTGTTCAACACATAGTATCCGAGCAAATGAATCGCAATCATCAGGGTCATCCTGGATTGCGTTTCCGGTAACTTGCCCCGCCTCCCCGGTCATGCCCTGCAATGGATCCATATTGGAGCTCCAGTTCGAGCATACCTGGGAATTCGTTCGCCAGTCGGAAACCAGACCGGTCCAGTACTGAAAACTTCCCGGCGCCGCCGGGTTTCCCAGATTCGCCATACCGAAATCATGAATTCCGGCGGAATTGGTGGTCAAAATCGCTACAAGACCGTCCGCCTGGAAATAGAGCTGGTTGGCGCGAAACACCCAGTCGATGTTTTCGCTCACGCCGCCCGAGCAGTCCATGGTCGAACATGCGCGCCGATTGACGTCGTCCACGAGCATGGCCTTGTAAGTTCCCGTGGTAGGGCGAAGCCCGTCGGCCATGCACTTCGCATCGGCGCCGGCAACGCCGCCCAGGTTTCCGTTATAAGCAATCGCCGTGGCGAAAATGCGCGGCTTCTCGGTGACGGACGGCACGGGTACGACCGCTCCGCCCCCCGTCGCGGCGGCGGCGACCGCCGTGCCCTCGGGAGTAAGCCAGAATGCACCGCCGGTTCGATCCGGCAACACTTCGGGCCCGCAATACAACGCGCCCAGCAACGCAAACCCGAGACATGATTTCCAGAAGATGTTCATGCAATCCCAATTCCAGGAAAGGCGCCTCCGCCGCATTCGGCAACCGGAAAGAGCGGGACGGCGACGGCGCTTGCCGTATGCTCATACTCCATGGGGAATTTACTGCTCCACGCAAACGAGTTTCCAGGTTTCATCACAATCTTCCGAAATATCAGATAGGGCGGCGGAACCGGTTTGCGTTCCCGCGCCATGGCGACCGGTGAATAGATCGCTTCCGTTGGTCCAGTCGGCACAGCGAGCGGTTCTCTCGGTCCAGTCGCTGTTTAATCCGGTCCAGTAAAAAACCGAGGAGCCCACGAATGAATTCGCTATATTTCCGCCCGCGAAATCGTGTAT
>CAZGYS010000341.1:0-7058 GCA_964530305.1 uncultured Leptospiraceae bacterium | reverse complement strand
GGGAATCGCCGTGTTGTCCTTTCTATTCGATGCCTTTCTACACAATCCCATCATCGGTTATCCGGCGGACTGGGATCTCATGACCATGTTCGGCATTCCCCTGAATCTGTACGCCTTCCACATGTTCACCCGCGAAAACCGGCCGGGGGACGTAAGCATGAGTGCTCCGAGATTGGTGCTCTTGCTGGCGTTCACCGCCGTGCTTACCACCGCCTGGATCGTGCGCAATGGATCCGGGGGACCGGCAAGCGAAACCAATCTGGCGCGAGCCGGAAACCTGGCCAACAATGCCGTGCGGGCGATTTCAACATCGCCGATTTATCAACACCTGAAGACGAAACATCGCCGTAAGCAATACGTGCGCATTGAACTTTTTCTCATGCGCTCGGAGCTGTTTTTAAGAACCCGAAACAATGCCGAGGCTCGCGACATCCTGGCCAAACTAACCGCGGCGCGACCGCGCTTCGCGCGCGTCATGGCTCTGCCGGAAAAGGAATTTCAGCCGGCCTTCGCTTCCTTGTGGAATGATCTGGCGCGATTGAATCAACGCATCGCCGCGCTGGAAACGAAGGAACCCGACAGCCTGCTTTGACAATCCGCGTTAATTCGGCGGCCCGCCGGAAGGACCCGGCCGGGACCCCCGGGTCAGATTCGCGTAACCGGCGCGCAGCCTGGCCATGCCTTTTTCGAACTTGCCCCGCAGACCGACGGAACCCAGGTCCTCGGACTCGGTCAAATCGCGCATGCGTTCCCAGGCGTCGTTGTAGACCGTCGAGAAAACGAACACCACGCGGCGACCGTCATCGCGCTCGGCCGTGAACTCGTTCCAGAGCACGGCCCGACCCATGCTGGTGCGGTGATCATTGCCCAGTTCCAGGCGCACGGGCGCGCGAAACCAACGCAAGCGAACAATCGCCAGGCCCCGTCGGTCCAGGACGAGCCAACACCAGGCTTTGCTTCTTATACCGGGCAGCGGCCGCAGAGGGAAAACCGGAACAATGAGCCGGGGTTCGTCCAGGTGAGCGCGCAGGCGCCAGGCAATGGACTCGGGTAAAACGCCGGGCGGCTTTTCGTCGAACGTACTCATCAAGCGCCGGAACATGGGACCGATGAGGATGTGCTGGTAGTAACGCGTTAATCGCAACGCGGGAAAAAAGAACAGCGAAGCCAGAAAGAGCAGAAAGAAATTCACGCCCGCGGCAAGACCGGGATAATAGGCGTACATCAACAGCAACATGGTCGCGGCGATTTTCTTGGTTGCTTCCAGGATACCGTCCACCAGCGGAAGCGGCGAAAGTAAAATCAGCAGGTCGAAATAGAATCGCACCGTGCGAATAATCATATAGTTGATGATGCTCAACGCCAGCATCAAGCTGTTCAGATCCAGATAAGGTATCCCCGCCGTGAGCAAGGCGTTCGCGGGGGAACCGGGAGTATGCGCCTGAACAATCAGCAGTATTTGCAGCACGACCAGGGTGATAAGTCCGGCGCGGTCCTCCAGGTAGCCCAGAAACGTACCGAAAGTATTGGTGACCTTCGTAAAGCGTGGAAGCGTAATGAGCAGAGCCAGCACGGCGAAGACCCCCAGCAGGATCGGGCTGGCCAGAATGGGATTGCGGGCCAGATAGTCATTGCGCGGGGCATACCCCTCCTCGGCCAGCACGGCGATCAGGGAAAGACAGGCCATGCTGTAAAAAGGAGAAATAGCGATGGCCGCCATGGGACCGAAGATTTCACGGGCTTTCAATAGGGCCGGTCCGGGCGCCGTCGGATTCGGGTTTACAAAGCGAGGCGTCGGTTGCGTTTGAGCATGCAGGGCGGGAGCCGCAATCACGGCGCCGCATACCAGCAGTAGTAAAATAAGACGTGGGAACTTTGTCATGGGAATCAACCTTTAGACGTGCCCCCATTGGCAAGCGACGTAAATTTTTTTACAATCAAAAGATTCGCAAGAATCGGGTGGCGCCGGGACCATCCATGGGGCTATACTGGGGCCCATGAACGCAATCGCCCCGTCAACGCATGAGAACATGAGCAAGGACCCCGCCAAATTCGAGCAAGCCTGCGAGGACTATCGCCGAGTGGAGAAGGCGCTGCTCTTCCTGGACGAAAACGCCCATCGCCGTCCCGAGCTGGACGAAGTGGCCCGGCAGGTTCGTTTGAGTAAATACCATTTTCAGCGCATGTTCAGTCGCTGGGTCGGCATCAGCCCGGCGCGGTTTCTGCAATATATGAACAAGGAATACGCCCGCCGACGATTGTTGGAATCGCGCAATGTCCTGGACGCGGCGCTGGACGCGGGACTCAGCGGTCCCGGTCGCCTGCATGATTTGCTCGTGGTATGCGACGCCGTGACCCCCGGCGAACTCAAGAACCGCGGAGTGGGCCTGGATATTCACTACGGATTGCACGCCACGCCCCTGGGCGAATGCTTGCTGGCCGTGACGAAACGAGGGATCTGTAATTTGTTTTTTATCACGGACGCGGGTCGCGACTCCGCAATCGCCGAGCTGAATGATGAATGGAGCGGCGCGAACATCATTCATGATCCCAAAACCACGGCCCCCATGGTGGAACGCATCTTCGCCCCGAAAAAGAGCACGGGCGCGACCCTGTCCCGGGAGCCCCTGCATCTGCTGTTAAAAGGAACGAACTTTCAAATTAAGGTCTGGGAAGCCCTGTTGCGCATTCCGTCCGGCGCCCTCTTAACTTATGGAGACGTGGCCGAACTCATGGGCGAACCCTCCGCCGTCCGCGCCGCCGCGAGCGCAATCGCCCGTAATCCCATCGCCTACCTGATACCCTGCCATCGCGTGATTCGCAAGCTGGGCGTGATCAATCAGTATCGATGGGGCGAAGCGCGGAAGAAGGTTATGATTGCGTATGAGGGAGCGGTGAACGGGTGAACGGGTGAACGGGTGAACGGGTGAACGGGTGAACGGGTGAACGTTAGAGAGGCGCGATTCGAAAGGTTACGGATTTTCGGAAATTCTCTTCGCATTTTAAAAATTAATTCAGAGTCGGACTCTAGCCGGATCAGAAATCACATCGGCCAAATTTTACTTGATATATGCGCGTTTTTATGCAGGGGCGCGTCTTTCACCGTTTCACCGTTTCACCGTTTCACCCAACGCTTTCTCAAGCTCCCGAATCTTCTTACGCATCTCAACCAGGTTCTTGGCCACGGCGCGATTTTTCATGTATTGTGAAAGCGGCTCGTGGGGCATGGCGGCATAAGCACCGGCTTCGTGGATGTCGTCGGTAACACCCGCGCGATGAACCAGCAGCACGTCGTCGGCGATGGTCAGATGATCCAGTACGCCGCACTGTCCGCTGGCGATGAAGCGATTGCCGATCTTCGTGGAACCGGCCACGGTAAAGTTCGCCGTAATCAGACAGTCCTCGCCGATGGTCACATTGTGCGCGAAATGGCAGAAGTTGTCCGTCTTCGTGCCGCGCCCGATGCGGGTTTCGTCATAGGCGGCCCGGTCCACGCAGTTGTTGGCGCCGAGAACCACGTCGTCCTCGATGACTACCTTACCCGTCTGGGGAATGCGATGGCTCCGCCGCTCCTTATCCTGCGCGAAACCGTAACCTTCCGAACCGATTACGCAACCGGACTTGATGATGACGTTCGCGCCGATTTCACAATTGTAACCGACGACCACGCCGGGATGAATCACGGTGTTCGCCCCGATGCGCACGCCGTGCTCGATGATGACGCCCGCCATGACGACCGCGTTTTCGCCCAGTTGAACGTCTCGCCCGATCACCGCGCGCGGCCCCACCACGACGCTTTCGGGAACCCGCGTACTTTCGTGAACCACGGCCGACGCATGCACGCGGTCCCATCCGCTGTCGCGCACGTCCCGGTCCGCGTAGGTCTGCCGCATCAAGGCCACGGCCAGCGAAGGGTTCTCCGCCGTCAAAATAGTCCGCCCTTCACTTACCGAACCCTTTAGATCCGGCGTGACGACGACGACCGAGGGATTGCCGTCCTCGACGTATTGCAGGTATTCGGCCGATTCGATGAAAACCAGATCCCCGCGGCCACAGGTTTCCGCCGGCGCGATGCGATTGACCACATTGTCCGGGCCCTCCATTTCCTGGAGCACGCCGCGTTTCTTAAACTCCTGGAAAATCGCCGCGGCGCTCAAATTCAGTTCACTGGTATTACTCATGATGGGGACACGATACGAATCGCCCCGGGGCCTTCAAGGAACATTATGGCGCGGCCGCTCACCCTGTTCGGGCGAAAAAACCGCGACTGGTTCGGATTTCCCTTTCACGGGCAAGGGTTCGGCGGCGCTCCAGGAGAAAACCTCATCGCCCACTTCATTACGCGTCGCCTCGGAGACCAGCAAGCGGCGACCGATCTCCTTCGTCAGGGATTCAATGCGCGAAGCCAGATTTACCGTATCGCCGATGACGGTGAAATCGCGCCGCTGCCGAGGGCCCACGTCCCCCAGAACCGCGGTGCCCGTGTGAATACCGATGCCGATTTCCAGCTCCCGCTCTCCCCGGCCCGACCGGGTCCGGTTCAAGACTTCCAGCGCCTCCAGCATTTCGCGACCGCATGTTACGGCCCGGACCGCATGATCGTTTTGCTCCAGGGGCGCGCCGAAGTAGGCCATGATCCCATCGCCGATGAACTTATCCAGGGTCCCGCCGTTTCGAAAAATCACATCCACCATCACGCTGAAGTATTCATTGAGCAAGGCGACGACTTCGCGACTCTCCATTTTTTCCGAGAAGGCCGTGAAGCCGCGGATGTCCGAGAATAAAACACTGATGCGCCTTTGCTCCGACATTTGTTCGGATGAACCGCCCGCCGCGGCGATGTGCCGAGCTACGGCCGGAGAGAAATATCGCCCCAGGCGATCCCGTTCGCCTTTTTCGCGGGCGTACTCCCGGGCCACGGTCAGGGCTCGGCGCTTTAGAATGATGGCGGCGCCTCCGGCGATGAAGTACATCACCACGAAGCTGGCCGTCCAGTCGGGAAAGGGAACGCCGGCTTTGGCCAGGAGCAAAATCGTCAGAACGCAGGCCTCGATGGTAGCCAGCACCGTCGGCGAAATCCGAATGCCCGCCGGCGTCGAGAGAATGAAAACGGTGAAGACCATCGCCGCCATGGCGGCCACGATCTGGGGATAGGCATTGTCCGGCGTCATGGATGCCCGCAGCGCGAAGAAGGTCATGGGAACGTCCACGACCGGCACGACCCATACCGCGAACCGATTCAAGGAAGCATTCACCCGGGGCGCGTATAGAAAAATCAGCGCCAGGCCGAACCATAACGCCATGGGAAAAATCATGCCGCGCCAGTCAGCCGCGTCCAGCGCGATGCCCGTAACCAGGGCCATCAACAATCCCAGTGCCGTGCCGATGAGCCGCAGCCAGGCCAATTGCCGAAAGTTCCGGAGGGACTCGGCTTCCATGATGGCGACGATGGCCTCGTCTACTTTAGGCGGCAGCAGTTTCTTGAGCATGAAAAACTCCGTCCTCATGATTGGCGTCGGCCGGGCGGGTTGTCAAATCCTTAACGGACACTGAACTCACGGAAGGCACGGAACTTATGGAAGGATTGTTCAGGCGGTGATTGGTGGTTTGCTATTTGATGGGGAGCGTTTGATTCGCGTGGATGATTTTTTTACCACGGAGGGAGGGGTATGGCGCCGGGGATACCGCGGGCGATTTATGTTTGCCGTTTCCGGGCGTGGATCAAGTGACCAGACCTCGTCACCGTCCGCTACAAAGCAAGCAAGGCACTCACCTCAAAGAAATTCCGTGGTTCCCGTGGCCCGGATTAGATCTCACCCTTCGATTTAACGCTTCTTCTTCGCCTTTCCTTTCTTTTTAACAACCGGCTTCTTCTTCGTAACGACTTTTTTCTTCTTACCAGCGGGAGCCTTTTTGACGGGGGCCTTTTTCTTTTTCGCGGGCGACTTCTTTACCGTTTTCTTCTTCACGGACGGCTTCTTCTTTGCCGCTGTTTTCTTCTTTGCAGCGGGCTTCTTTTTCGTGGCCGGCTTTTTCTTCGCCGCGGTTTTCTTTTTGGGAGTCGCTTTCTTCTTTGCGGCCTTCTTCGAGCTCTTCGTGGTTTTCTTTTTCGGTGCTGCCTTTTTCTTCTTCGCGGCCGCTTTCTTTTTGGCCGCCGGCTTTTTCTTACTGGTAGATTTCTTTTCAGCCGTTGGCTTCTCCGCCGGCTTCTTTTTCGCCTTCGCTTTCTTTTCAGACGTTTTCTTCTTCGCTTCCGCCTTCTCCGCGTCCTTCGCGCCCTCCGCGGTTGCCTTTTCCCCGCCGACTTCGCCCTCTTCACCTCGCTTCCAGATCCGTAGCAGCACCAGCTCACCGTCGATGGTCGTCTGGATCTCGCCGTCGGCCGGGCCCGTGCCCATGGTCAGTTGGGCCAGGGTTTCGTCCTGGATATAATCAGCGAAGGCCGTCACGGCTTGCGCCATGGTTTCTTCGCCCTTGACATCAAGCAAAATGCGATCCGTCAGTTCCAGACCGGAGTTCTTGCGCAGTTCCTGACAGTTACGAACCAGATCGCGCACGCGCCCCTCTTGTTTGAGTTCCTCCGTGATGGTGGTATCCAGAGCCGTGAGAATGCCGCCGCTCTCCACCGCGGAAGAGCCCTCTTTGGAAATAGACTCCAGCAATACGTCCTCCGGCTCCAGCTCCACGCTTTCGCCCTCGGCTTCGATGACAATCTTTTCGCCGGCCTTAACCTTCGCCGCGACGTCTCGCCCGGAAGCCTCACGAAACCAGTTCTGGACGTGACGCATGAGCTTACCCAGGCGCTTGCCCAGCCGGGGTAGATTCGGCTTCACGCGATAGTCCAGGATCCCGGCCGAGTCGTCCAGATACTCGATGGCCTTAACATTCAATTCGTCGGTGAGTACCGCTTCGTTCTTGCGAATCGCCTCCCGTCCGCCTTCTTCTTGAAGATAAACCATGAGACGCGCCAGGGGCTGACGCACCTTGACGCCGGACTGATTCCGGGCCGCGTGTCCCAGGGACGCGGTTTTCTGCAGGATATCGCCTTCGCGCAGGGA
>CAZGYS010000340.1:0-7091 GCA_964530305.1 uncultured Leptospiraceae bacterium | reverse complement strand
ATGTGCCAAAATTTTGTGTGATTCAAAGGATTGGTTCCAGAATGTTTTCCCAGGCGCTTTGCTTTTGCTCTTCCGACAGACCCGTCGAGTCACGCAGGGCATCCAGGCCCCGCGCCAGACGCATGTCCAGATCGTGATCCGCGACTCCGGAGCCCGGCGCTCTTTCGCCTTCTCCGGCGGCCGGTCCCAGCACGCGCTCCAGCGCCGCTTCTCTTTTCTTTTGTTCTTGCGAACTCATTGTTCCGTTTGCCTTTTTAACTCAAGAAGATCCGAAAAGTTCCCGGCCGAAATCCCGCGCGAGAATGTTCTTAATCTTCTCGAAATTACGACGAACCGTTCGAGCCGGTATGCTCGTCACGTCCGCGATTTCCCCCTGGGTCATTCCATGATCCAGTTTAAGTAAAAATAACTTAACGAATATTTCGTTTTCGCTCTTCAGCTTCCTGAGGATGTCCTGCTTGAGCATGCGCCAGTTCACATCGTCCGAAAAACCGTCTCCCGAGGCGGGCGGCGCGGATAATTCGGGATCCTCCACGGGGATCTCCCGATTACGCCCCTGGTTGAGAAAAAGGTTATGCGCGATGCGATACAACCAGGCCCGCTCATTGCGAACATCCTTATAGTATCGATCCGCCCGGAGGAAGGTTTCCTGCATCAGATCAAAAGCCAGCTCCGACGATCCGCTGATGCGCAGAAGGTACCTGTATATGCCGTCGGCATATTCATCGTACATGCGTCGTAACTGTTCTTGATCCATCCGCCGGAACTCGGATTGCCCCGAGCTCGCGGCGCCCTTGACGGCCGGAACAGCGGTAAAAGCAATCGGCGATATATTTGGCAGGCCCATTTCCCGGGTCAACCGATTCATATCATTCACATCCAGGTCGAATCTCTCGTCTGCTTATTCAGACCAGGGGCGCCCTGGAAACCGGCCATTTTTTCCGTCCGGAAAGGGCAGTAGAGTAAGGTTTGACGTTTTTTATACGTCCCGGGGGCGAATTCACCAATCCAGGTAGATGTATTTCCCGCTGTCCCGGGGCGGGTTATGAGCCTCGAAACGCACGCCCAGCAATTCCCGATAAATGCGGGTGAGGCGATGCATCCATTCCCGGGCCTCATAGCCCACGTAGATATAATGAAAGCGGTACAAATCGCTTCGAGCCGCCCGGCGATACAGGGCCCGCCGAATGCCCCGGCTGTAGACACGAAACCCCTTGCGCAGATTTCGATAACGGCGATTGTAACGCCGATCGCTTCCGTAACGCGGGGCGCCCCGCTCCATCTTCCAGTTTCCCCAGTGATAGGCCATGGGGTTATTGAACCAGCGCGGAAAGGACACGGTTCCGAATCCGCTCTCCGACACCATGATGCCCAGCAGGAACACCGGATTCACCTTGTATTCCAGGGACACGTCCATGATCAAATCCGCCAGCTCGCGGGACGTCATGGGCGCTTGCTGATCCACCTTGATGCGGAAATAGACGCTCTCCGGAAAATGCTCGGCAATGTATCGCGCCAGCCTTTGTCGGAACTCCGACCCGAATGTCTCCGGTCCCATGCTCTTTTGTTCGGCGGGTCGCGCCCGGGCGGCGGCCAGACATTTTTCAGGATTCGTTAATCCCGTAGGAGTTCCTACGGTTCCCGATTTCCCAGGCGATTGCCCGGTCACACGGTCGGCCACGGAGACGGCATTGCGCACGCCCCGAAAACCGATGTCGTAGAGGTAATTGCCGGGCGCCGAGAAGCTCCTACGGCTGACGCGCAAATCGCCGGGAACGAAGCTCCCCCAGGAACCACCGCGAATCGCCTTTACTCCACCCGATTCAGGTCCGCCCGGATTGACGGAACTCATATTTTTGTAGGAGTTCCTACCATACCAGGAATCGCTCCATTCCCAGATATTGCCGGCCATGCCGTAGAGGCCGTAGGAGTTTTTCCATTGATCGCGGACATTGGATAAGCGCCACCAGCGCCCCTTGATGAAACCCCGGCCTTCGTCGAAATTGGCCCGGGTGGGATCGAAGGAATCGCCCCAGGGGAATTTTTTTCCCACCAGGCCGCCCCGCGCCGCGAACTCGAATTCGGCTTCCGTGGGCAGGCGATACCCCGGACTCTTGAGATCGGCCCGCCAGATAGGATAGCCCCAGGCGTCGTATTTGCCGGTGGGACCGTAGGCCGGCGGCAGACCTTCCAGTCCGCTGCGCCAGTTCAAAAAACAAACCGCCTCGTGCCAGGTCAGGCCGGTCACCGGCTGCTCGGGCTTATTATAGGAATCATACTTCCAGTAGTAGGACTTGCGACCCCCCGCCTGCACATAGGCCTTGAAAGCGCGATAGGTCACCGGCGTCGCATCCATGTAGAAGGGAGATACCCGAATCTTCCGCGCGGGTTTTTCATCGGGACGCCCCCGGTCCGAACCCATGCGAAACTCGCCGCCGCGAATCAGCACCGCTTCAAGGCCCGGTAGCCCGGGCGATTGGATTTGCGCCGGCAGTTTAGCCAGCCTTTCCCGGGAGAGGTCGCGGTTGTCCCCCGCGAACAATCCGCACCCGGCGATCAGGGCACCCACGCAGGTAAGCGCGAAGGCGCTCCCGAAGGGCGAGCGGAAAAGATAATTCAAAAAAAGAACTGATTGATTCATGTTTATTTTCGAGTTTTATTTTTCGAGCCTCATTTAGAGAAACGACTTGCCTTCAGAAAACAGGAGCGAATGGGCCGGGACCAGGCCGGGTCTTTTTTTCGAACCCAGGCGCGCATGCGACGGGCCGCCGGAGTGAGCGGTCTGTTTTCAAACACGGCGTTCAAAACACCGGCCAGGCGCACGCCGCCCTCCATGAGCCGCGCGCGAATGATCTTAATCGCGTGGTGATTGTAGCGATATCGCAGCGGCGGCGTTCCGCGACGGCGATCCAGATACGCATAACCATCGGGACAATCGCCCTTGACCGCGCAACTGCAACCGTCCTTTAGATAACAACGATAAACGCGCGGGCGCAGCGCCAGGGATTCATTGGCCCAGTCCAGATACGTTCTACTTTGCAGACGAATCACCGCGGATTCGGACACGCGATCCAGGTAGCGCGCGAACTCCGTATAACTCAACTTCTGAAAATCAATCACGGCGTTGTCCCAGACATGGTGTAAATCCAGTCGCGTTCGGAACCAGCGCACGCGCACGCGATTGCCGCCGCGATCCTCGCTGCGACCCACGTGCAGGGGCTGATGCAAATCCCCGATGAAATGAATGAGAAACTTCAGGGCCCGCGCCTTGCGACTCTCGGTTTCGCCGGGATCCCGCAGCACGTCCTCGAAATAAATGAGCGCGCGCAGGATATCGCCCCGGCGCGCGAAGGGCGTCTCCAGATAACTACCGCCGTCCGGGATGGAAGTATAGTGAAACGCGGCGGCGCAACGCCAGGCGTCGATGGAGCGAATCTCGTCGGCCCAGGTGGAGGCTTCGGCCAATCCCGCGCCCTTCAACAGCGCGCGCGCCGCCTTACGGGCTCGAGGCGAAAGATGATTTTCGGCGATTCGTCCGGTTACGCGATGCCCCGTGGGACCCCAGGCAAGCAGGTCCGGAGCCCAAACCGTAACCAGCATGGCGCATGCAAGCCCGGCCGCGAATATCGAGCCGAATCCGGGCCATGAAGACCATGGGCGTCCGGCTCGCTTCGTTTTTCCTTGCTTCTGCTTCATCGCCCTTCCCTGTTCAAGCTCAGGCAGGTTTTCCTCGGCGACCCGCGGCGGCAACCAGTTCCCTCAAGATCTCGAATCCCCGACCGCCGGGCCCGGCTACGGAGGGCCGTCCCGTCCCACCGGCCCCATCCGCCGCATCGTCGTTCACCAGTCCTTGCCACTGTTCAGGCCGAGTGGAATCCAGATACGGTATACCAGTGCGCTCGGATAGGTTCCGGGATAGTTCCTGGTGAACGGCGCTGTCGATGGAATAGAGCACCGGTGCTTTCCCTAGATACCAGGCCTCCAGGATGGTCATTCCAAAATAGGCGTATACGATATCGCCGGCGGCCAGAGCCCGGGCATACTCGGCGCCGTCCAATCGCCCCGCATACCGGAAGACGGAAGCCTCGGCCCCCATACCCTCGGGAGGAGTACCTCCTACACGCAGGACCTCGCTCAAATCGCCCCGCGCCAGCAGATTCGTCAGAATGGGATCGAGGCGCGCCTCCATGCCGGTATCGCCCACGTAAACCAGCGCGCGACGACCGCCGGATTTTGTAGGAGTTCCTACAAGATTGGCGCGCGCGCGAACCAGGTCGTCGGATATGAGGCAATTTCGTAGGACCTCATCCAGCGCGGCATCCGGATGTGGAATCGTATCATGAAAAAAAATTCGATCTGGTAGGATCTCCTCTCGATGGGGACAGCGATTGTCCAGCGCCAGCACCGGACCGGGAAAAATGGTAGGATCAAGATCGCGCGCGTCCAACACGATTACGGGCCGAGTATCGGATCCCGGGAGCGAGGCGATACGGGCCTGGTATGCGCTAATCCAATCATCGAGCAATCGCCCTGGCCCCGAAGCGGAGTCATGAGGCCGAACCCGAAGCTCCTCCGACGCCGGCGAGGAACCCTCCAGCACGAGAAACTCCGCTCGAGCACCCGCCGCGGCCGACCCCTGATGGAGTTCCGACATGCGTGTGACGTGGCCCGTACCGAATCCGGGGCCGCTGCCGGCGATGATTATCATATTGAAGCCGTTTTTCACGAAAATCACTTGCGATTACGCGCGCCCGGGGCATGAAGCCACCTGGAAACGCCCGCGAAGGCGATGGAGAAGGAAATGGAGAACAGCCTGGAATATCAAGCGAAAGTATATTACAAACCCTCGGGCAAATTCGCGCCGGCGGGCCCCCTGTCGGTCTGGCTCTTCGGCGCAATCGCCGCCGGGCTGGGCGGAAGCATCTATGCCTATGCGCTGCACTTTATTCCCTTCGTGTACCTGAACTGGCTGTTGACCCTGCTCCTCACCTTCGTGGTCGGCGTAGGCGCCGGTATGGGTGTTTACTTCGGCCACATTCGCAATACCTTTATCGCCTTACTGGCGGGGCTGACGGTCGGGGTCTTCGCGGAGTATCTGGTCTGGGTCGTTCAGTTTTACGCGGCGTCCGGCCACGAGACATTGGAATTCGACCCTCGGCTGCTGTGGGGAAAAATCCAGGCTCTAGGGGACAAAGGCGATTGGACCATTTTCGGCCTGAAGCCGACCGGCTACTGGCTCTATTCCGTGTGGGGTCTGGAGGCTCTTTTCATCATCGGCGGAACGGGCCTGATTGCCCGGGCCACCTCCACCAGCCCCTATTGCGAAGAGCAGGGAGAATGGGCGGACGAAGAAGAGCAACTGGGACCCCTGACGCCCATCAAGGACAAAAAGCGACTGATCGAACAACTGGAACATCGCAATTACGCGATGCTGGAAGACCTGGAACCGGTCGGAAAAAACAAGAACCATACGAATCTGAAATTCGAATCATGCCCCTCCGGCGGGCACATACATTTCTTGACCGTGGAAGCAGTGAAAGTACGCAAGAATAAAGAGGGCCGGGTCGACACCGAGGAAGAAGACATCGTCTCCGGCCTGATCCTCACCGAGAGCGACTACCATCGCCTGATGAACGCCCTGACTCCCGAACTCACCGATTTCAGCGAAGGCGAAGCCTCCGACGTCGATGAGACACCCGAGAAGGATCCCAAAATCGCCGCGGCGGAAAATGAATTCGAGACGCGTTTCGACAAGACGCGTTTCGATGGAAATCAGCGGGACTAATTTTCGGCCCATGCCCGGCCCGCGTTCCGGCGCAAGCCGCGGATTTCCGGAGTCGAAAGGGCCGGAAAACTATTTGTCAATTCCCCCACGACCCGGTTTCTGGAGCAAAAATCGCGACGCGGCTCCCGCGGCGCCGAATGTAACCACCGGTGATTTTCTCCAGCGCTTCATTTCTGTTTTTTTTCGCCTTCGCCGCGACCATACACTGGTACATCATTCCCGGGCTCATACCCGAACGACATCGCCTGCGGGTGCTCCACGTCTTTCTGCTGCTGGCTTCCTATTTCTTTTACATGTCCTGGGATTGGCAGTTCGGCTTCCTGATTGCCTTTTCCACCCTGGTGGACTATTTCGCCGGGCTATACATGGACAAACTGGATCGGGAGAAGGATCCCGAGGATGCCGGGGCCATTCGCCTTCGGCGCCTGGCGTTGCTGGCGAGCATCCTCACCAATCTGGGCGTGCTGGGATATTTCAAGTACACGGACTTCTTCATCGGCTCCTTCGTGGACTTGATCAACGGCTTCGCGCCCGGGACCTTCGCGCCCGATGAACGCAAGTCGCTCCTGTTGAGCCTGATCCTGCCGCTGGGCATTTCCTTTTTCACCTTTCAGTCCATGAGCTACACCATCGACGTGTATCGCCGCGTGATCCCGGTGGAAAGAAACTTCATTCGCTTCGCGCTCTACGTTTCCTTTTTTCCCCAGCTCGTGGCCGGCCCCATCGTCGTGGCGAAGGGCTTCCTGCCCCAGCTTCAAAAGATGCCCGTCTTCGACCTGCATCGCCTGCGCGTCGCCGCGCGATGGTTCGCCCTCGGGTATTTTAAGAAAGTCGTGCTCGCCGACAATGTAGCGCCGGCGGTAGACGCGGTCTTCGGCAATCCCCTGGCCTATGAGACCGGCGCCCACTGGATCGGAGCGCTGGGTTTCTGGGTTCAGGTCTACGGCGATTTCTCGGGTTACTCGGACATGGCCTGGGGCACGGCGATTTTCCTGGGCTTCAAGCTTCCCGAGAACTTTCGCATGCCCTACTTGAGCCGTTCGGATACGGAGCACTGGCAACGCTGGCACATGTCCCTGATCATGTGGATTCGCGATTACCTCTACATTCCCCTGGGCGGTAATCGCGCCGGCTACCTGCGTCACAAGTTCAATGTCTTTATAACCATGTTCCTGGCCGGAGTCTGGCACGGCGCCAACTGGACCTTCGCCTGGCACAAAGCCATTGGCTCGTTCGTCGAAGGTGTAGCATTGGCCGTTTGGCGATAGCGCGCGCGATTCGCTCAAGCCCAAGTAAACTTCTTCAT
>CAZGYS010000339.1:0-7103 GCA_964530305.1 uncultured Leptospiraceae bacterium | reverse complement strand
GATGATCATCCTCCATCGAGACGGCACCTATGACCTGCTGTCCGGCAAGGGGCCGCCCCTGGGAGTCATCCCCAGCGGCCTGCAGGATTACGTGGGTGGTGAAGTCGCCGTGCAAGAAGGCGATCTGCTGGTGCTCTACACGGACGGCGTGGTCGAAGCCATCAACCACGACAATGAGGAGTACGGGCTGGATACCTTCGTGGAGCTGCTGAAGGAGAACATCGATAATTCTCCCGAGGAAATCATCGACACCGTCTACGACAGCGTGGTGCGATTCTCCGGCTCCGATCTCCAGTACGACGACTTTACCATGCTGGTCTCACGCTTCAAACAGGTGGAGGCCGGCGCGAAGGACTACCACATCACCATGCCGGCGAAGGTGGAGAGCGTGCCGTCCCTGCGGGACTACATTCTGAACATCTGTCGTCGCCATGAAATTAGCGGTTATACCCTGGATGATATTCTGCTGGCTTCCGACGAAGCCGCCACTAATATAGTCTTGCATGCATACAAAGAGGCTGAACAAGAGGATAACCCTCGATTCGAGTGTGATCTGCGTATCGAAACAAATAAATACTTGAAAATGACCTTCCGGGATCAGGGGGTGGCCTTCAGCGCGGACACTGTGGAAGGTCCGAATCTGGAAGCCAACATGACCGGCGCCAGGAAGGGCGGGTTCGGCGTATACCTGATTCGCAAGCTGATGAATCACGTGGAGTACACTCGTGACGGCGATGTGAATTACCTGTACGCGGAAAAGAAGTTGGATTAATTCACCGTCACACAGGAGCTTATATGAATCTTACTACTAAAGAGGTCGGCCAGAGCATTGTTGTATATCTCGCCGGCCGCGTGGATGTTCATCTGGCCTCGGAAATCGAAGGGGACCTGAACGAACTCACTGAAAACCACAAGGACAAGAACGTGATCCTCAACCTGGATGAGGTGGAATACATGTCGTCCTCGGGCCTGCGGGTCTTCGTTTCCCTGATGCGGAATCTCAAGGATTCCGAGCGTTCCCTGAAACTCTCCAATCTTTCCCTGGCCGTTCGTAAAATCTTCGAGGTCGTGGAACTCATGGATATGTTTGAAATCTATGAGACCGAGGAAGAAGCCCTGGCTAATGCTTGATCGTTTCTGAATATCACTGATGGCCCGACCGGCGTCGGGCCCGTCTCTTTTCCTTCTTCTTCCGCTATTCTTTCCAGTAATCGCCCAGCCCTCGCCTGATGGCGGCCCGCTCCATTTCATAGTCCTCGTCCCGCAACAGATGCTCGAGGAATTTACGGATCACCTTGCGTTCCGCCGGCAGCAGGGCGGAGAGTTGTTCCCGCCCGTACTTACTCAGGTCCGTCAGGTGATAGAGCAGTTCCATCTCGAACTTGCCCCGTAGCTCGGCAATCAGGAAGGCCGGCAGGTGAAAGCGCATGCCCGCCGGATCGAAGAAAGTCAGGCTGCTGTAGCAGCGATTCAGATCCGCCGTTGAAATCAGTTGCCAGTCTTCTTTCTCATCGTCGGCGCGCAAGCGCGCGATTTCATCCTCGGTGGCGTAGTCGTCCAGCCCCTGGCCCTGGAAGAGGCCGACGCCTTCGCCGAGCTTAACGCCGCGAAAGACGTCTCTGATTTCCTGTAGGAGAGCGTCGACCTGGCCGGGGTCGCGGCCGGAAGGCTGATCTGTTTTTCTCAACGTTCTTTCCGGTATGCCAATTCTACCATCTGAAGACTCTGATTCATCAGAACCTACCAGGGGCGTATTGTTCGTGGAAGGTGGTGGTCCGGGGCGTCACCATCGCCATCGCGAGCCGTGGATGCCGACCGGGATGGGAGGCATGTCGCGGAGGGCACGGATGCCCGAGAGCGGCGAGCGAGCGGCTGCCGTTCGGTCCACGGAGGGGCCGCACGGCAGACTGGTGATGGATGACGCCACCGGACTCTCGTCAGCTTGCACGAATTCTCAATCACCCCATATACGAATATTGAATTCCTTCGGGACGCGCACGGTATAGTGCAGCTTTAATTTAACTTTTTCCCCGGGCGCCAGACGGCGATTCCAGCGCAGGATGCCGGAGTCCTTGCGCTCGATCTTGTAACCGGAAGACGTATCGCCCAGGACGGTGACCTTGATCTCCTCCAGTTCCGAAACGGGCAGGCGTTCGAAGATGGACACTCGACGAGCCTTCGAGCCGGGATTGCTCACTTCCAGTTCGATGCGCGTGGTGAACAGGCGATCCGAGGTAAATGTTCCGGCGGAAGCGCGACTGCGATACACCTTGCGCTTCACGCGAATTTCGCGATTAAGTCCGAAACCCACCAGGAAAAAGCCGCCCGGCGGCGTGTAGTTCAAGGAAGCTCGCCCGGTGAAACCCGAACGGCGAAAGATATCCGTGCGACCGGGCAGCAGGGGAAACGCCTGGTTGTTGGGAAGTTTCACCGCCAGATAGGCCGCGCGGCGACTACGGCCCACGATGCGATAGTACATCTCATTAGGGCGCGCGCGAAACTTGGCCACGGTTACGCGATGGCTGCGGCGACCGGACGGAATCACGGCCTTGCGCTCAATGCGAAACACCGCCGCCCCGGCCCGTTCGCCGATTTTCGAGAAGTCGCCGCCGGGTTTCTCCTTGCCCGTGCTCGGTCCTCGATTCTCGGCCAGTCGTTTCTGGTTCATGCGTACCACGGTTTTGGTGGCCGTCTTGCGACCGGTCACGCGCATGGAACGCAGTTTCGGTCGCGCGGCGCCCAGGGCGGGGCGGGAAGTGGACAGGCTGACCTTCACGTTCTTCCAGTCTTCGCCCGTGCGTTGCGTGATGTTGCCGTAGTATTCCACGAAGACGCTCTTGTCTTCGCGCAGATACATGCCGTAGCTTACGTTCCAGTAGGCGCCGCGGATCATGTAGGAAAAGCCCAGCCGCGCCGAGGCCGTGCGATTGGCCTGGACCGTGACGGTCACGACGCGAATCGTCTTCGTGGCCCCCGCCCGCAGTTTGTTCAGCTTGCGTGACGCGATGAGTTTTTGCTCGCGCAGATTGCGGAGCTCTTCATTCAGGTCTTGAATGGTCCGCTTGACGCGGAGCTTGCGTTCGATGAGAAAGCGCCGCGCTTTTTCCCAGTCAGCCGAACCGGTTTTCGGTCCCCGGTTCGCGGTGGATTGCTCGGAAACGGCCTTCGTCAGGTACTGGTAATACTTGTTGATGCCGCCCAGTTCCCCGCGCGCGCGGGACATGGAAAAGTTCTTGGCCTGGATGCGGCGACGCAAGACGTCGATGTCTTTTTCGATTTCGCGAATGCGGGGGTTGATCGTGCGCACCTTGCGCTCCAGGCGGCTGCCGATGCCCTGCACCACGATATCGCGATTGTCCGAGAAGGCGCGCAGGCTGGTGGCATCCAGGGACGGTCGCGCGGAGGCGAAGACAAGCAGGTGCTTGCCTTTCTTCAAGCGCATCCGCGTGTCCCGGGTAACCAGCGCCCGGTCCGGATAGACCACCACCGACTTAATGGGCGGATTGAAGGCCGTGTTCTTTTCCTCGGCGTTCAGGGCCGGGGGCGCGGCCGTGCCCCCGGCGATGGTCAGCGCCGCCAGGGTTGTCGTAAATCTCGTTTTCAGTTTCATAAGCTTTGCATGCATGATTTCGTGTCCTTGCCTTTGATTCGCTCCTACCATCGTGCGCCTCCCGATTCCCGAAAGACGGGCAGGACGTCCGCCGGATGACTCAGGCGATACCGAATGGTGATGGTCTTCTTCCCGCCGGGGGGCAAGGTCAGGCGAAAGCCGTACAGACCGCCGGAGCGCTTTGCCGTGGGCGCGATGCTGGTGGTCACATTGGTGATCTTGACGCGTTCATCGGCCGAAAAGGGGACGCGGTCATAGACGTTCAGGGTCACGGCGCTACGCTTGCGATTGCGCACCGTGATGATGATGGTGCGGTCGAAGTTATAGGTCGTGCCGAAGACGCCGGACTTTACGCGAAACTCGGTGGTCCTTCTTCTTACGCGGATGCCTTCGTCGTTGCCGAGGGCCAGATTGAAGCGTTCTCCCGACGAAACATTTCCCAGCCGAGCCGAGCCGATGAAATCCGAATTGTGAAAGACGGTGACGGGTCCCGCCAGCACGGGCGAATCGCCGCGATAGCTTACCCGCCCCGTGAGAAAGGCCAGCTTGTGTCGCAGGGGCGCCGTCTCGAAGCTCATGCGCGCCCGCAGATTCTTATTCATCATCTGCACCTTGTGGAAGGAGCCGTCCGAGCGAATGGTTTCGCGGATGGCCGCGGAGTAGCGATAATCGTAGCCCCGGGAAGAGCGCACGGGCGGGATCAGGCCCCGGGCGATTTTACTTTGCTCGATGAATCGCAGCGCGGCGGCGCGAACGCGTTCGGCGCGTGCTTTCTCCTGGCCGAAAAGCCCCCGGTGGCGGGGAGCCAGCTTGCTGATGTTGTTCAGCACGCGTTCGCTGTCCCGCAGGGCCTGGCGAAAGCGTCCGCGCTTGTAATTGGATTCCTGACGTCGGTAGTTGGAGCGAAACTGGTTCAGGTTTTGCTCGACGACGTTGGAGCGACGCTGAGCCGCGCTTTCGCGGATGATGCTCTTGTTCTTGCTGTAGTAGGAGCGGGAACGGCGATTCAGAATGTTCAAGCGCGTTTGGGCGCGAAACTCCCGGCGTTGAATTTTTTGGCGATATACTCGCTCGTATTCCTTCTTTTTGAGGTCCATTACGTCGTCGCCCTTGCGTCGTTCCTCGGCCGCGACGATGGAGCGACGGCGACGAACTTTCGCGTAGGAGCGTCGGTCTTTTCGATAACGGGATGATTTCTTGCGCGGCGCCTCGCTCGCGGCGGCCGGTACATCGGCCGCGCCGCCGGACGCGGTGGAACGTCCGGGACGAACGGCCACTGTGCGCGATTTGATGCGCCACTCATACAGAGGCGGCAGCGAAGCCGACTCGGAGGGGTTGGCCGCGGAGAAGTTCAGCTTCACATTGCGCCAGTCTTCGCCGGTTTGATTACGGACCATGGCGTAGCCCAGCAGGCGCACGCGACTGGTGGTCGGCGTCGAATCGCCCTTGTTCGTGAACACCCGCGCCGTGTAGGCGGGAAACCAGCCGGCGCCCCGAATGCGATACTTAAATAGAATGCGACTATTCGTGGTCCCGCTGTTTTCGAGCGTGATGCGCGCCGTTTTTTTGCTGATGGAAGTCGTACTGCGGTACCGGTCCGCCACGGTGAAGGCCACGGTCAGCTCTTCGCGGGCGCGATCGATGCGGGTCAAGAGCGATTGGACGGCCGCGTGATTGCGGCGCAGGGACGCGCCGATGAAATCCAGGGTCTCGCGCCAGCGTGTCGGGTCCACGCGGCGTTCGACGCCCGTCGGTCGATTGGGCAGTCGGCCCAGACTGATCCGGCGCAGGCTTCGTTCTTCTTCCTTTAGATTGCTGTACTCGTCCGTGAGGCGGCGTAGTTTGAACTGAGCGGCGCGCAGGTTTTTTTCGGCCTGCTCGGCTTCCTTCGACTTGTAGATTTTCTTGTAGATGGATTCGATGCGGACTTCCTGAATCTTAATGCCCGAGCCGCGCATGGAAACCTGGACCGAATCATCCAGGAGACCCGCCGGCAGGTTCTCGATTTTGAGGCGATTGACGCCCGCCTTGAGGCGAACGCGACCGGTTCTGGATACCAGTGCCTGATTACTGTAAAGCTGCACCGCGGCGATGCTGGTCCGCGTGGCGACGGCGCTGCCGCCCGTGGCCCAGGTTTCCATGGACGTAGCTACGATGAGGGCCGCGAGAGCGGCCGGAAGAGTTAGTTTTCTGATCATTTTTCGTTCCTGATGCCCGAGAGAGATCCCATAAAATTTGTCATTGGACGAGAGCTTACCGTGACTGGTTCAAGCGCCGACCTGATTTTATCCGGGTCGGTCCATTTTCTCGTAAGAGCCGCCGGTCCGAGGAGAACCGCGGTTGAGGCCTCGGTTCCATGGCGCGCCGAGCTTGATGAAATGCTTGTCGAAGGGCATCCGACCGGATATCCTGGCCGGGATCGCTCGCTTTTCAACGGTTACCGATCTTTTATGGGACGCTGGTTCCATGGAAGGCGGTCTCAAGCTACATTGGACAGGCGGGTGAAATGTTGAAAGAAATTACCGTGCGGACTGTGAAAAAACGGAGTAATCGCGACAGCGAATTTGAAACGCCCGAATTCCTGGAGCGTCTCAAGGCATATGATTCGGCGGCGTATCAGGAGTTGGTGCGCGGTTTTAAGGATCGTATTTACAATTTATCACTGAAATTATTGCGGAACGCGGAGGATGCGGAGGAAATTCTACAGGAAACCTTCCTGTCGGTTTTCGACAAGATCCATACTTTTCAGGGCCGATCGCGGCTTTCGACCTGGATCTACGCCATCGCGTCCAATGCCGCGCTGTCCCGGCTGAGAAAAAAAAGCGAGCAGTCCGTAACCTTCGAGGACGAAAATTTTCTAAATACAAGTCAACAGCAAAGCCTGTTTCGAAACGGAACGCGGATCTTTGAGGTTGATAAGAGCGATTCACTCATTCAGAAGGAATTGCAGGAGCGCCTGGACGAGGCCATCCAGGCCTTGCCGGACGGGTATCGAGAAATCTTCATCATGAAGGAAATCGAGAAGATGCCCATCAAGGAAATCGCGCCGATTTTCGAAATCAATCCGGGCGCGGTGAAGACGCGCCTGCATCGCGCGCGGCTCTTGCTGCGCGCCAAGCTCAGTGATTACTGGGAAGATGAATCTGATTCGGAAAAATGAAAATCCGAGCCGTGAAACCGTAAATGACGAAACACACGGCAAACGGACGCGTCCAATAAGCAAGGCGCCGGAGAGCAGGGCCGTGAGGTCTTGAGACGACAATGCTTGATAAACTGAAGAAGATATTCAGCCGCGAAGGCTCGGCCAAAGAGGACCTCTGCGTCGAAGGAGACCTCTCCTGTCAGCAGTTCGTCGATATGATGACTGAATACATGGAAGAGGATTTGACCCAGGAAGATAAGGCCATCTGGGAACGCCACTTCAGTGACTGCCCCAATTGTAATTCATTCTTCAACAGCTTTAAGTCCAGCGTGGACCTGGTTCAGCATCTTC
>CAZGYS010000338.1:0-7136 GCA_964530305.1 uncultured Leptospiraceae bacterium | reverse complement strand
GCAAGGAGAAGTGTTTAGTGTGCACTGGAGATTGAGGAAAATTGCGCCGGAAATACCTATCCAAGCATTTTCCGGCGACGGCGAGTTACCATGCCATCAGGCGCCGAACCGAATCCGGAGGTAAATCGCCATTGTCGAATGTGCGGCAACACTCCATGAACAGGTCCGTCAGACACACAATCCCGTGCACAAGGTGGTCCGGCTCATCGGCAAACTCGTTCCGATCCAGGGCGATTCCGTCTTCATGCACCCAGCTCGTCGTAACGGAACCGTGAGGCGTTTCCAAATGCACCACGACTGAATAGATGGAGTCTCCGAGCGCGCGAATAAAGATTCGCCTTGTCCCCTCCTCGGCCACGACAAAGGCCTTGCGCATGTGATGATTCTCCCGGTCGGAAAACTTCAAATGTCGCCCCCTTCTCTCATCGTGCTGGACGAGTAAGCCGAGAATCTTGAGAAAAGCGTCGTGACGCTCCCGCAGCTCCTTCCACTCGTTTAACTTTTGATTTCTTTCCATGGCTTCCCCGTCATTACGCGCGAAAGTTTTCGGTACCGTTTCCGGGCGCGTTTAGAAACGATGCAATGTTCCGCCGCGGCGAGCCGCAAGGTTAGATGATGCAATAGCAATTCAGCATGATCCAGACGAACAAGGCAAGCGTGAGGTACAACGAAATGCAGGGTCTCTTGGCGAAGCTCGGATTGTCGTTTTTCCAGACGTCGAACCAGGTCGTCGGGAATCGCCGCCAACTCACCCGACACACCCTGCCCCGTCATGAATCACCTCCTTTTCCCATGCGATGCAGGTTCAAGCGAGAGCCGACCACGATGCGCACGATCCAGCGATAGCAAGTTCGAGCCCATCGAGATGTGATGCAGAATTCAGCAATCGCCAGGCATAACGCCGTCGTGTGCATGGATAATTCCGCCTGGTTCATCGCCTCCACGTCCACGTTCGGTTGAATGAATTCGGCGACGGCTTCCCTGATTTCAATTTCGCGATCCGCGAATTGGTCCACGAGCGTATCGGGAAACAACGCAGGCAGATCATTAAGAGTTAGTTTTCTCATTTCGTCCTCCATTGCCCAGAGATCGCGCCGGTGCGCTCATCATGAACTCGCAAAAATACGGCAGTCCCAAACGCTCATCGAGGCGCTTTTTCATGATTGGAAGGTGTTCGGACGAAACGTCCAGCGCGATGGCCGTGCTTTCATCGTTCAAGCCCTCAACCAGACAATCCAGGAGCTTGCGCTGTTTCCAGGTCAGGCGACGCTTGATAAAAGTAAAGGGATGGTTCGCCAGGACCAGTACGCCGGCCGAACCGCCGCGAACACGATCGTTCTCGGAACGACCGTACTTGCCATTGAGGCGTTCGCGCATTTTCAGAGATGCGCATTTTCAGAGATGCGCAACGCCCGAGCGATTTTCGTTCGACTGACGCCACCCATAGCGCCGCGAAGTACGCGTCTTTCCATGGGAGTGAGCGAAACCAGGTCCGGCCGCCGGCGCGCATAGAGCACGCGATTGGCCTCCATGGTCAGAAGCAACAGCTCAAGTTCATCCGGCTCAATTGCTCGGCAAAGGCTATACAGAGCCTGGATGGTTTCAATATGCAGATTGCCGAGTATCCATTCCAGATGCGGCAAAAGATCGGTTTGTTCGGGGAGAATCTCCGCGAAACGTTTGAGTAGGTTGGGTTTCATTTGGCCTCCGTCATTGTGCGATTTTTTGCACAATGACGGACTGCTTCGATACGTCAAATACTTTTGTGCGAATTATTGCACAAAAGTATTATTTGTACTTCGGATTTTCCAGGCGATAGGGAATTTCGTAGTAATGAGCTAGTTTGAGGATCATTTCCAGGGAAATAGGGTGATCCTGGTGCTTTCGAAAGCCGTTCACATGAGAATAGGCCACACCGGCGCCCTCACCTATCTTGCGGACGGACTCATCCGCGTTTTCCAGACGTTCCCGAACGGCCGCTCGGAGCTCTTCGATGGATGTGCACTTTCGGGTAGGCATGCCGGACTCGAATCTTGTAATGATTTCCAGTACCGGAGGGCTGTCAACCGGCTATGTGGGGAGATACAATATGGAAGTAGGGCCTCCAGATACCATATTTTTGTTCCTCCCGGACGCAAATTCAGTGAATCCGACCTCGTTGAAATTGGATATCTTTCAACATTCATGGACAATCTCAATTGTCCTTTACAGCTCCGTGTCTTTGGACTGATACAAGGTTGTGATCAACGCTAACATGAAATCAGCCTACACCGGAAACCCAATCGCCGCCAATGCCCTCGCCGATTACCTCGAATCCAATGGGATCAAAGTGGAAGTCTGGGAGCCGCCAGAGCTGGAGCAAACACTTGTAAGCGGAAATAGAAATATCGCTCGCCTGTTGGTCGATGAATCCGACCTGGAGGAAGCACGCAAGCTTGTTCGTGAGTTCAAGGAACTTGAAATTGACACGGGACCGAACGTCGGTGAAAACCCGTATAATTCGCCACCGGACAATGAAGGCAAGCTTCCGGTCGTCGCCGGGGAGTATCAAGTCCCTGCTCAGCCGAGCGAACCTGATACGAATTACTGGGCAATCGGATTTTTACCTTTCTTCGTATACGGTTGCTTGTCATTGGGAGTTTTTATCTCCGTCTGGGTTTATAAACAATGGACGGTCCTTCGTCGCGTGAGAGACTCCCCCATTGCCCCAATCTTCGCGGCAATGTTTTCTCCGTTCTTCTTCTACATACTAGCAAACCAGATGCTGAAGCAAGCCCGCGAACAGGGTTATAAGTCGTTTCTGGGGGCTCCGGCCCTTGCTTTAACTTTCCTGTATGTCTGTTTTATGTCATGGAACCGTATAGAGCTAACGATCCTCATGCCTTTCGTCGGCTTGACTTGCTTCTATCCATTAATCAAGGCCGCGCGCAAAATAAATGGCGTGGATGAAAATCGCATCATGGAAATATTGGAAGCGGTTCTCGTAACTACAATTCTCCTGATATTCGGTCTGACAGTTCCTCTATTGGCCCTGGAACAATTTGAAATTAACTGGCTCAAGCAGATTAGTTGTGCGCTGGGCCTTCGGGGCGCTGCTTCCTGTCTCTGGTGAGCACTAAACCATGCACGCGAACAACATCTCAATCCACTGCAAACAACCAAGCACTGATTCAGCCAATGCTCTGGCCGCAGCTCTTCAGGCGAAGGGCGTGCCGGCTCGAGTTCGTATTCATGAGCTCTATCCGACCGCATGCGTTCTAGCGGCGCAGTTGACCAGCCAATATGATGAGGGCGGTGTCAGCGTTTACTTTCTCCACGACGCATCTAATGAAGACGAGCAATGGGTTCAGTTTGAGATGGGAATCCAGTTAAGTAAATCAGCGGAACATCGTGGAAGAGTCCTTTTACTCATTCCCCAGGTGAATTTTGAATTGCGATTCACGGAACTAGTTGAATCCAGTCGAAGATATCAGGCCGACGCCGAATTCGCGGGGATCGCCGAATGGATTCTGCGCGAAAGAGCAGCACTGCCCGGAGATTAAATTGTTCTGGCCCGACGGTACCAAATACGACGTTTGCATTTCGGCATGACCTACGACGAAGACAGTATCATTCTACTTATCGCCGACACCTCTTTTCACGGCCGTGTATCGCTGGAATTTCATAAAGACAGGACCGTTTACACGGCCAAAGGCATAAAACTGACACTACCAGCATTCTCATTTTTGGATGCGACTCGCAAACACCTGAACAGCCTGGAGTTAATCGAGGACGATGAATTCGTGGTGCTGGACGGCGCGTCCTATTTCATTCGCACGCCTGAAAGACGCATTACAAACTTGATGGAACCGGGGGAATATAAAGGTGAAAGCTGGAGCCGGATTCAAGGGACGATGCGACAGTTCCTGGAAACCTACCTGCCCCGCGATGTTCGGGTGCCTTTCTGACCATGCAATCTTTTCTGGCTATTGAATATACTCTCAAAGAGCAGGCGGACATCGATAGATTTGCCGACAGCATCAGCACGGCCGACATGCCTCAATTTGTCTGCATTCAGATCGATTTCGATCCTTTCCCCGCGATTTCAGTTCTTATAAATGGTGACCACGCCTGGATAATGTATCTTCGACATTCAGGCGATGCTGGCTTCCATTCAATTAACCCCGCCATTGACGGCACTGACTTGCTGGAATTTCAGATTGAGAACGGTCAGGTCGACCACTATCCTTTGCGGTGGACATTTTCATCCGGCGATATTCTCAATGCGATTGTCAATTTCGCCAGGACGAAAGAATTTCCGGACTGGATCGAATGGGCAAATGATTCTGGCGATGGATGTGTGCATCCGCGGGATGAATTTTATATTTCATAGAGTGGCGCCATCATGAAGCACCAGGACCGCGCAAGAAAATACATCCGCGAAAATTTGAGCGCGGACTATGTTCTTTCACATTACCTGGAGCGAGAGGAATACATTATCTTCACATATGGGCATAGGCGACTTGTTCTAGACGGAGATCATAGCTTTCTCGAATTCGGGCCGGGACCGGTTATAATCAATATCAATGATGACCGCGTCTTCGAGTTTGGATCCATAGATGGTGATTTTGAGGAGCTCGAAAGCAAATACGGCAAAATGATACGCGCGGAAACGCGAGTACGAAAGTTCGCGCCGGAATTTGATATACAGGGTGCCTATAACCTTTTAATACATTCGGTTTCCGACATCGACACGCTTGCAAAAACTCTACACCGGCTCAACTTCAGGCGAAAGTCCGGAGAATTCTACTTCTTAAGACATTTGCGCGAAATGCTCGCGAACACGCCTATTACCTTCGAAGGGATATCAGGCACGACGATTTGTGATTTTCACACATTGACTTCGAAAGCAAGGCCATGCGAATGGACACTTTCACCGGCGAGCACGCCGGATTGAGCGCAGTACCGACGACGGAATTTCACATGACTACGAGCTTCGGAAAAATAATGCCCCTCCACGGGTATATGCTGAATTTAGCCGGCCTGCACGTCGGACGGTCGCGACGCCAACCCGAAAGTGACGACCTTGAGATCATGAAGCGCATGGTCGGAGGCTACAACAGCCTTGTGAGAACAACTGGTCAAGATTTCGGATTCGATTTAGCTAGATGGCAGGAATTCTTAACGAAAGATGCTCCGCGCGATATCCAACAGCACTATCGACATCCTTATGGATATGCGGGTACCCGTGCTCACGTCGAAAACGCCATCCACGATCCGACTCGCATTCGCCTGGCGGCAATTCTAGACCAAAATGAGGACCTATCACAAATCGAAGCTTCGGCGGAAAAGGACTGGGAAACGGGCCATGCAAGAGTCCTGCGAATAGGGAAGCCTTCGCCAACGGCTCCCGTGCTGGATCCTGAAACCGGGCTATTGCAAAAATTTATGGGAGAACCCATTGAAACGCCCGAGGACCTGGCCGGTAAAATACGACGCATTCGGAAGTACAATGCAATCATCAGAAACAAGCTGCAAGCCAACGGCCCACCCGACTGGCTACCGAGCCTGCGAATACCCGCCCCGGATGTGCTACTCAAGAACTTCGCCGAAAATATGCGGCTCATCCAGGCAAAAGAATCACTACCTCCACTGGTCGAAGCGCGAATCAAAGCCTGGAATGAGTTTTCGCGTTGGCCGGCCCTCGCCTACTCCCTGGACGAATCGGCGGGCGTGACTTTTGTCGGCGGCGACAATCGCGCGCGCAGTGGCCGCATTGACGTCATCGACACGAAGACAGGCGATTTCCTGACGTTTCGCGAATATCCGCATGGGATGTATCGCGATTTGCCGTGGAAGGAGAGCAAAACCTAGTAACAAAGTGCCGGAAATTATTCTCCCATATCATCACCCGGAGAACGAGCTTTCGGGCAGCCCCCGGGTACGGTTCACCCCGGGGGCTGCCTATCCGAACTAAATTGAACAGGGGTCTCGTAAACGTTTGTCCTTCTATTTTGATTTCGCGGCTCCTGCCTTCCCTTTAACATTCTCAACAGGTATGGGGATTATACCCACATCAGGGATGTGGATGTCTGTGGGACGTATAGCCTTAGGAAAGATAAAGATAAGTTGGAACTCCTCGGTATTTTCCGGACGAAAGAGCGTGCCCTCTTCCTTCGCGTGGTCCCAGGCACCAAGAGGTCTGGCAATCCGAACGACAGCCGGAGGATTGCTTCGCACTGATTTGTGGGCAATAAAGATATCGTGCGTCTGGAACTTAGTAAATTTGTTATCAGTTAATTTAACTTCGAGTTCGACCAGAACCACGTGAGATTTCTCTGATTGAGGATAGACATACGTGTACTGGCTGGTGTGAAATCGGGACATTGAGGAAACACGGTCCACCTGAACATTCCAGATTTCGAATTTCCGGCCAAAATCACGCGCCATCGTGGTCGCGCAACCGGAGGCCAGAATTCCCATGACCAGAATCGTAAACACTGAAGCCGCGCGATTGAGTCGCGATACTTGAATTTTCTCATTCATAAGGCACCTTCTGATATTGATCTGTTTATATATGCAGTGGACAAATGGAGCTTGAGTCTCGTGTTGTCTACGGATTTAACACTATGGAACATCGTTGTTAGCAGGCCCAAACAACGCAGACGGGGGCAATGGGCTCCGCAAATCATTTCGGTTATTCGTTTTTCGCAATATGCAACCCTGAACGCGTCCTGCTGACGACACGTCAAACCTCCCCACGAATAAAACCCGACTGAACATCAATATCGCACGTACTCTGCTTCAATCGCCCATCGCGGTTCTTGTTTACACGCAGGATGACTTGGGGCTCCCACTCCTTGCTCTGATCCTGCCAGCGACCGATGGAAAGACATAGGGCCGCATTTTGTTCCAGGGCGGCCGTCTCCTGGAAGCTGCTGTGGTCGCCGGCGCCGTAGAGGGTGCGATCGCCGTTGCGTTCGCGATTGTCCTTCATGCCGGTGCGATTCTCCTGGACGGCGATGGTCCAGGCGGCGTTGGTCGTATTCGCGAAGTCCGTGAGTCGGTCGATGATGCTCTTGAAGCGCATGCGCGTGTCTTCGCGCTCAACGTCCGGGTCCGGTTGGACGCGCTGAAAGTAATCGATGAGCGTGTGG
>CAZGYS010000337.1:0-7139 GCA_964530305.1 uncultured Leptospiraceae bacterium | reverse complement strand
CCATGGGGTAACCGGGACCACCGACGCCGTGGGCAATCATCAGCATGTTTACATTCCCGGACCGGGCGGCGCCGCGAACACGACCGCGGACGGCGGTCATTCACATACCATGAGCTTTAACTCCGCCAATGCCTCGCCTTTTAATCAAATGAGCATTGTCTGGATCATGCGCATAAAATAGTACTTGCCTCAGGCGCGTTTCCCGGAGTTCTAGCATATCTCGATGCTATCGATTTTGCTCCGGTAGCTCAGCTGGATAGAGCACTGGACTTCGAATCCAGGTGTCGTAGGTTCGAGTCCTACTCGGAGCGCTTACGGCTCGAATTCGTCCCTCCCGCGATGACCCGAATCGCCGCCGGGACGAATTCGCGCCTTTTTCCTTTCTCGTGCTGATCGGCTACTCCACGACCCTTCGCCCCTCACCCGTTGCACCGTAAACCGTTGCCCCCGTTCTACCATTAGACCCTTTCACCCTTCGACCGTCTCCCCGTCCCACCGTTTAATACCTTGAATATTGCGGTTGACCTGCTCCTCCGCTCTGATTCATTGGTTTTCCTCGCCGTAAGCGGCTTCGGTCGCTCCATCTGGGTAAAAAACAGAGTCGGACCGGCAGTATTTCATTTATTATAGACGGTCTCCTACTTTAGATAGGTGGCTCTCCCCGGCAGGGATAAGGAGTTTGATGATGAAGACCATGGAAAAAATTCCCGGTATCGAGAACACACCGGCAATTTACCGCAATCTAAGCTATGACGATATCTTCGAGCACGAAAAGAAAAATGGCGAAACCAGCCTGACCAATCAGGGCGCCATGACCGTCGACACCGGCATTTACACCGGTCGCTCGCCCAAGGATAAATTCCTGGTGGAAGAACCTACCAGCAAGGACAATCTGTGGTGGGGCAACATCAATCAACCCACGAAAGAAGAAGTCTTCAATGAACTCCACGGCAAAGTCCTGACCTACATGTCGGGCAAGCCCCTCTACGTATTCGACGGTTTCGCGGGCGCGCGTGACGGCACTCGCATGAGCCTGCGCATCATCACCGAGAAAGCCTGGCAGCATCACTTCTGCACTAATATGTTCATTCGCCCCACGGAAGAAGAGCTGGAGAATTTCGAGCCCGAGTTCACCATCATCAACGCTTCCGGCCTGAAGAATCCCGACTATCAAAAACATGGTCTGAATTCGGATGTATTCGTTATCTTCGACCTGGCCAAGAAAATGGCCATCATCGGCGGTACCGAGTACGGCGGAGAAATGAAGAAAGGTATCTTCTCCGTAATGAACTATTACAAGCCCCTGGACGGCATCCTGACCATGCACTGTTCAGCGAATGTCGGCAAGGAGAAAGGCGATTCCGCTCTGTTCTTCGGTCTGTCCGGAACCGGTAAGACCACCCTTTCCACCGACCCCAAACGACCGCTGATTGGTGACGATGAGCACGGCTGGGACGACGAAGGTATCTGGAACCTGGAGGGCGGTTGCTACGCGAAAGCCATCAACCTGAACCCCGACGACGAACCCGATATTTACGCGGCCATCAAGAAAAACGCCCTGCTGGAAAACGTAGTCGTACGCGAAGACAGCAGCGTGGATTACGCGGACGGCTCCAAGACCGAGAACACTCGCGTCTCCTATCCCATTTTCCACATTCCCAATCGCATTGAGTCCGGTGTTGCCGGGCATCCCAACAACATTATCTTCCTGACCTGTGACGCGTTCGGCGTTCTTCCCGCGGTAGCTCGTCTCACGCCGGAACAGGCCATGTATCACTTCCTGTCCGGTTACACGGCCAAGGTTGCCGGTACCGAGCGTGGCGTAACCGAACCCACCGCTACCTTCTCCGCCTGCTTCGGCGCGGCCTTCATGACCCTGCATCCCACGCGCTACGCGAAACTGCTGGGTGAGAAAATGAAGAAGCACAATGCCAAGGCTTACCTGATCAATACGGGATGGGCGGGCGGTCCGTACGGCGTTGGTAGCCGCATGAAGATCAAACTGACTCGTTCCATCATCGACGGTATCTTCGACGGTTCCCTGGAACACGACGATTACACGCAGGACGACGTTCTGAATCTCTCGATTCCGAACAAACTGGGCGACTATGATAAGTCTACGCTGCTTCCCTGGGAATCCTGGGCAAATCGCGGAGACTATGACGCTCAACGCGCCAAACTGGCCGGAATGTTCATTGATAACTTCAAGCAGTACAGTGACGCCGGAAGTGAGTTCGATTTCACCAGCTACGGCCCGAAACTTTGATTGAAGATTCCGTCTCCCGACGGAATCAATGATTGCGTAAGAGGAGCGATGACTATCCGGTTATCGCTCCTTTTTTGTTGGCCCTCTTTGATGCTGTTATTGTTAACCTTCATTTTTTGAGTCTCTGGAAAACCATTGATGCGCGAATTATATCTGGAAGTGTTCATCGCCATACGCTATTTGCGCGGCCAGGGTCGAACCATCATCTTCGGCTCGGGCATTCGTTTGTCCTTTCTCTTCCTTTCATTGATGGTCTACATCCTGGCCCTGGTGTTGTCGGTCTTTAACGGCTTTCAAGAGGAGATTCATCAGTTACTGGCGCGTTCCGCCAACCATATAACCATTACACCGGGCAACCCCCGCTACCCCATCGCCAACCAGAAAGAGATCCTCGCCAATTACAGCAAGGATCCCGACATCCAGCGAGCGGTGCGGGCCGTGTATCCCGGTATCTCCGTGAACGCATTGCTGGAGATCAAGAATCGTTTCGAAGGCAAGACCATTCGCGCCGTGCCCTTGCTTCCCGAGACGAAGCCGGCCGACGGCAAAGTCTCAGGCAACAAGAAGTCCGAATTCGACATCAAGCGCATGGGCTACTTCCCCCGTCTGGTGCACTACGATCTGAAATACATGCGCAAGTTTCAGGGCGGACGATACATCCTGGTAGGGCGCGCATTGGCCCGCAAGGAAGGCTGGAAGATCGGTACTTCCGTGCGTATCATTCTTCCTCGGGGCGGAAGCCTTTCGCGGAGCGGCCTGCAGGCCCAGCAAGGTTACTTCACCATCGCGGGTTTTTTCCGAACCGGCTTTAATGAGTTCGACGGCAGCCTGGTCTACATGTCCCTGAAGTCCGCGCAGCGTTTGATCGGCCTGCGAGGCAAAGTGAACGAAATCATCGTGCAGTTGCACGATCTGGCGGACCTGGACCATATCCGTCGCGTGGTTCAGAAGAAAGACTATCTCGGCCATGATAACTACTTTCTGACTTCCACCATTCGCGAGGAGCGCGGTAACTTTCTGGCCGCGGTAAAGCTTGAGAAGACCTTGATGATGATCGTGCTGGGTCTTTTGATCATCGCGGGCGTCGCGGGAATCTGGGTTACCATTTACCTGCTTGTAAAGGAGAAGACGCGCAGCATCGGCATGCTCCGGGCCATGGGATTGCCCATGCGTTCCATCAATATAATTTTCACCGCCAATGCCATGCTCATCGGACTTATCTCCACGGCCCTGGGGGGCATGCTCACCATTTACGTGGCCGATCGTTTCGCGGGTTTTCTAAAGCTCATCGAGAACTTCGCCAATACCGTCTGGTCCGACAATGTTTGCCGCTGGTTCCTGGACGCGTGCGGGCCCGTGCAAATCGTGCCCGACAACATTTACTATTTCGATTACCTGCCCGTGCAGGCGGACCTGAACATCATTTTCGGCGTGGCCATCGTGACCTTGATCTTGAGCGGTATCGCCGGTTACATTCCCTCTCGTCGCGCGGCCCGCGTGGATCCGGCTCACGCCATTCGCGAAGAATAGCGGATCGAGGTTTTTTCGTGTCGCGCGATTCACGGGACGCAAACTTCAACCTGGCCGAATACTGCCTGCGTGAAAACGCGCGGGTACGACCCCATGTCCCGGCGCTGATCTATCGTCATGGTCCTGAACAAGAAAATCGTCGCGAGGTTTATACTTTTCAAGAATTCGAGGCGCTGGTTTTGCGTTACGCCGGGCTGTTGCGGGGCATGGTATCCGAAGGGGGCGCGCGGGTTTTTATTCGCCTGGAAAGCAATCCCGACTTCGCGCTGCTCTTTTTCGCGGCCTGCGCGGCGGGTCTGGTGCCGGTGCCGTCGTCTCCGGATTTGACTTCGGCGGAGGCGGAATTCCTTATCGAAGACTCAAAGGCCGCGCTGATTGTTTATGCACGTGCGTTCGCCAGGCCCGACGTCCATGGGACCTGTACTACCCTGGAAGAACTAAGCGACGCCGCGTCCGACGCCGAACCCGCGCGATACGCTTCCACGACTCGCGAAGACCCGGCCTTTTTGATTTACACCTCCGGTACATCCGGTCGCCCCAAGGGCGTATTGCATGCTCATCGTTCAGTGCTGGGCCGTCGTCCCATGCGCGCGGGCTGGACGGACCTGCGGCCGGGCGATCGTCTTTTGCATGCCGGGCGCCTTAATTGGACCTACACCCTGGGTGTCGGCTTGATGGACCCCTGGGCCGCCGGCGCGACGGGTATTCTCTACGGCGGCCCATCGGATCCCGTCGTATGGCCGCGCCTGATGCGGGAAGAAAACGCGACCTTGTTCGCGGCGGTACCGGGCGTCTATCGCCGCATGCTGAAATACGCCGGGGCGAATGCTTTCCAGGATTTGCAACTACGACACGGCCTAACGGCGGGCGAAAAGCTGTCGTCCGCTTTGCGCGCGGAATGGCGTGAGGCGACCGGTACGGAATTGCATGAGGCGCTGGGCATGTCCGAGGTTTCCACCTACATCTCCACCGGTCCCGGAATTCCCACGCGTGCCGGTAGTCCGGGACGCGCCCAGCCCGGTCGGCGCATCGCCATACTCGCGGATGATGAAGAGAGTGCCGCCCATGGGAAGCGGGAAGCACGCATACTACCAACGGGCGAAACGGGTTTGTTGGCCGTGCATCGTGACGATTCGGGCTTGATGCTGCGCTACTGGAACCGACCGGAGGAGCAAGAACGGGTGTTTCGCGGCGAATGGTTCGTGGGCGGCGATCTGGCTCACCTGGATAAGGACGGCTATGTTCATTACCACGGGCGCGCCGATGAAATCATGAATGCTTCGGGTTATCGCGTATCGCCTCAGGAAGTCGACCGGGTGCTCCAGGAACATCCCGACGTACGCGAAGCCGCGGCAAGTGAGTGGAGTCCCCGGGAAGGTTTGAGCATAATCGCGGCCTTCGTCGTATTGCGCGAAGGCATCGCCCCGGGAGAGCAAGTCCGCGAATCCATTCTGGAGTTCGCCGCGGGGCGCCTGGCAAAATACAAACAGCCCCGGGAAATTCATTTCATGACCGAACTGCCGCGCAACGCCAATGGTAAGTTACGACGCGGGAAACTGAAGGAATGGCAATCGCCTTAATCCACGTTCAGGCGATACCGTAATAACTCATCGCCGCGAAAATGAAAGTGTCCCCGGGGGAAGCCGCCTTCCAGCAAATGGGGGAGCCAGTAACGATCATCGGCCCACATTTCATCGAATGGAATCTCCGTTTGCTCGAACCAGCGCGGACGCATTTCGTCGGACTCCGCGGGTTCGCCTGTCCAATCCTCGGTCCGAAAGACATGCACTTCCATGGCCTCCGCGACGCCTTCGAAAGTAAACAGCAATCGCCCGCTCTCCCGTAACGCGACGGGAGCGAGTCCGGCCTCCTCCCATGTTTCCCGGCGAGCCGCTTGTTCAATGGTTTCGCCTTGCTTGAGCTTACCGCCGAATCCGTTCCAGCGTCCCGAACCGAAGCCTCGCTTCTTGAAGCCCAGCAGAACCCGTGTCCCGGCCAGGGGAAAGCAAAGGGTGTAGATGCGTCGGGTCCCATGATCGATATCGTCCAGCACGGGCGGCGCGTTCTCGTCCATGGGGCAAGTTGGCGCGATCATGAAATTCCGGCCGGCGATTTTCAGCTTGCGTCCAGGTCCCCGAACCGGTTCTTGAACCCGATGAGCGACGATGCCGAATCGGTGCCCCGCCCTGCTCGTCTGCAATGGCGAGACGGCGTTCCCCTGTCGGCCGAGTTCGATGATATCTATTTTTCCCTTCATGACGGCATCCGCGAGAGTCGACATGTCTTCCTACGAAACAATTTTCTGGCGCGCCGTTTCGCCGAGAAAGGCGACGGCTTTCATGCGTGCGAACTGGGCTTTGGAACGGGGCTGAACTTTCTTCTGACCCGACGCTTATTTCTGCGACTGGCGCCGGCCGCTCGTCGCCTGGTCTACATCGCTTTTGAAAAATATCCCCTGCGACCGGAAGACATGGCCGGGGCACTCGGCTCCCTGAAGCGGACGGGAATCGGCGGGAGTGAATTCGCCGCGGCGATGCCTCCGCCCATTGCCGGTTTTCATCAGGTCGACTTCGACCATGGGCGAGTGTCCCTGCTTTTATACTATGGCGATGTGGCGCAAGGCCTGAGGGAACTGCACGTCTCCGGAACAAGCGAGCGAAGGATTCACGCCTGGTTTTTGGACGGATTCGCGCCGGCCCGTAATCCCGAGATGTGGACGCCCGAGATCTTCGAGCACATGGGTCGGCTTTCCGCTCCCGGCGCGACGCTGGCAACCTTTACGGCCGCGTCCCACGTGCGTCGGGGTCTGCAAGCCGCGGGTTTTCGCATGGAAAAAACCGGGGGCTTCGGACGGAAGCGGCACATGCTGCGTGGAACCATGGACGCCCAATCGCTTCGGACGCCTACGGGAGTCGATGCTCGCGATCCCCGCGCGCTGCGCGCTCCCTGGTATGCCCGAAGCAGGCTGTCGTCGTTTACTCCGGAACATGGAGACGTGATCGTGATCGGCGCCGGTCTGGCCGGAAGCAATGTCGCCCGCGCCCTTGCCGGACGAGGCGCTCGAGTTACCGTCCTGGAAGAAGGCCCCGGTCCCGCGGCGGGAGCGTCGGGTACGGCCGCGGGGATCGCCCTGCCGGTTCTGTCGGCGCGTCCGTCTCACTTCAGTCGCTACTCCTGCGCCGCCTACGTGAGACTGCTGGCTTGCCTGAAAGACCTGGGCGAAAAAGGAACTCTCTGGGATACGCCGGGCCTGATACAACTCCATGGCTCGGGTGAGAATCATGAGCGCCTGGGAAAGGCATTGGTAAACCTTGATTTACCCGAGACCTTCGTGCGCGGCGTC
>CAZGYS010000336.1:0-7158 GCA_964530305.1 uncultured Leptospiraceae bacterium | reverse complement strand
CAGGTGAGTGACGGCCCGTAGATTATATTCGTCCAGAGCCAGCAACTTTACGCCAAGCTCCAGCAGACGCGCCTGAACGTCGCCGGCCCGCCCGCGAGAATCGCGAAAGCGAATGATGTTGGTCGGGACGACCTCGATTTCGAATCGCGGCGATTCAGTCAGGGCCGCCGCAATCAGGCGCGCGTTTTCGTGATCCTGGACCAATCGTTCCACGTTGTTGCGCAGGGCAAATGCACCGGCCGCGGCCAGTATACCCGCCTGACGCATGCCGCCGCCCAGCTTCTTTCGCGCGCGACGGGCCTCCTCGATGAAGGCGGAATCGCCGCAGAGCATGGAGCCCACCGGCGCGCCCAGCCCCTTGGAAAAACAAAACGTCACAGAATCAAAGCGCGCGGCGATTTCTCGAACCGTCACGCGCCAATCGCCGGGGGCCGCCGCGACCATGGCCATGACCGCGTTGAACAGGCGCGCGCCGTCCAGGTGCATGAACAAATTGTTTTCGGACGCGAAAACGCACAGGGCATCCAGCTCCTCCAGGGAATAGACCGTCCCGCCGGCGCTGTTGTGAGTATTTTCCAGCGCCAAAAATGAAGTGCGGGGAAAATGATCATTGCGCGGCCGAACGGCGGGCCGCAGCAACTCCGGCGAAAGCAGACCTCCGGGTGCCTGGACGGGCCGCGCTTGAACGCCGGAAAGCATGGCCGGAGCCCCGCCTTCGTAGAGAAAAATATGGGACGACGCCTCAAGCAAGGCTTCGTCTCCTGGACGTGTCGCCGTGTGCATGGCGATTTGATTGCCCATGGTCCCGCTGGGCGTGAACAGACCGGCCTGCTTGCCCAGAAGCTCGGCGCAACTTGCCTGCAACGCGTTCACGGTGGGGTCTTCCCCGAAAACATCATCGCCGACGGGGGCCTCGGCCATGGCCGCGCGCATGCCGGGGCTCGGACTGGTGAAGGTGTCGCTGCGCAATTCGATCATGGGTCGGTATGGCTCGGGGCGCCGAAATGGAAACCGTAATTTTTTTCTTGTAGCGCTCGACCACGCGAGGGACCAGGAACCATGGCGATACCTCGCAAACTCATTGTAACCGGTTGCGCTCGCAGCGGAACGACTCTGCTGCATTCCTTGATGGGATATTTCAAAGGCGTAAAGGTGTATCGGTATGCCGAGACCCTCCCCGCCCGCTTCAACGAAAAATTCCAGGCGAAGTTCGCGGACGGTGCGAACGACCAGCACTCCGGTAAACAGTACGTCGTCATCAAGCGGCCGCAGTTTCATCCGGGGGACGAACGCTACTTTACAATCGAGGATTTACTTCGCGACGATTATCGCGTCATAAACATCGTGCGCGATTGTCGGGACGTGCTGGTTTCACGTCATCCGGACGATCCTTCCATCTACTGGGTGGAACCGGAGCGCTGGTTGGCGGCCGTTGGGGAAACCCTGCGCCACGACGAATCGCCCGATGTGCTTACCTTGAAATACGAGGACCTGGTCATGGAACCGGATCAGTGCATGACCGACATCGCGGACTTTCTGAAAACCGAATATTCCCCCGACTATATCAATTTTTTTCGCGGCGATGACGCGCGCTCCTATCTGGACAAGGCCGTCATGGACGGCGCGCGCGCCATTCACGCCGGCAGTATCGGCAACTGGCGCTCACCGGAACACGCCGCTCGCGTGCAAACCCTGATGACCACCCGGGGCAACGAACTCAAGGACGGCCTGGTTCGCCTGGGTTACGCGCTCTAATTGCCCGCTCCCGGGGCCGATGGGGGCCTTCGCACGGCGACAATCCAGCTTGACGTCTTCGTCGAAGGGACGTATCAGGGTTCATGTTGCATGAGCAATGGCGAAGTCGCGGCGAAACGCTTGAGATTCACGGACGCAAGGTCTTCTACGTAGACAGCGCGCAGGAGAGCGGCGCGCGCAAACCCCGGGAAACGCTGGTGATCCTGCACGGTTTTCCGACCTCTTCCCAGGATTTTTATAAGGTCTGGCCCTTGCTGACGGAGAAGTTTCGCGTTATTATTCATGATCATTTGGGCTTCGGTTTCTCGGATAAACCGGCCGACTATTCTTATTCCCTGGTGGAGCAGGCCGAAACCGCCCTGGAACTCTGGCGTCGCCTGGGTATCGGAGAAGCTCACTTGCTGGCCCACGATTACGGCACCAGCGTGGCCACCGAGATTACGGCCCGCCGCGAAAGAGGCCATGAGCCGGTTCGCCTGAAGAGTCTTACCCTGTGTAATGGTAGCGTGCACATCGAGCTGGCCGATCTTCGCGTACTGCAGGTGCTCCTCCGAAATAAAACCCTGGGCCCGCTGGTGGCCCGCCTGTCCAGTCGACGCGTATTCGGCCTGCAAATGAAACGCATCTGGGGCGATTCGGACAAACTGCCGGTCGAGGAAATCGATGCCATGTGGGCCTGCATTACGAACAATGACGGCAAGGCCGCCATGCCTCGCATTTCCCAGTACCTGCATGAACGCGTGCGCTTCAAGAACCGCTGGATTGGCTCCCTCCAACGCCTGGACATTCCGGCCCACGTGCTCTGGGCTCAGAAGGATCCCGTCTCCCTGCCGACCATTGGTCGTCGCTTGAAAGTCGACATGCCCCATGCCGAGTATACCGAGTTGCCGGAGCCGGGTCACTACCCCATGCTCGAGGATCCGGAGGGATGGGCCGCGGCGGCATTGAACTTTTTGAACGACCAGGCCCGCGCGAAATCGCCCGGCAAAAAATCCCGCGCGCCGAACAAAGCCGGCCGCTCGAAAACCGGACAAACCGGAAGCACGAAAAAGAAGGCCCGAGGTAAAAGTAAATGATGGTACCCCCGGAATACAATAAACCCGATGCGCCCGGCGTCGTCCTGGGAGACGACGGACTCGTCGGCGTGTATCATATCGTAGAGGAATCGGACGATTTCGATAAGTCGGCCCAGGCGGTTTTTGATCTCCTGCGCCGGGCCCAGAAGGAACACCCGGGCATTGATCGCGTGCTTTACATCGACATCAACGGTCATCGCGGAGACGTAGTCGGATTTGATCAGGACTTCTTCGAATTCCAGCAGGAATTTCTGCAGGGATTTCTGGGACCTTTTTTCGCGGCCCTGGATATGCCCCTTTCGTCGGTCTTCAACCCGAACGAACAGCGCAACGATGTTCCGGACATCATCGATATCGCCGGTCCGCGCTCTCCCGGTCGGCCATGAAAAAAAATTGACGATCCCGGCACGTGCTTCAAAATAGCGGCGATGGACGCCAACAGGCCTTTTCGTAAACGGACCCTGATTCTCTGGCTCTATTTCGTCTTTACGATCATTCCCATCTACTGGCTGCTCAACATGAGCTTCCGGGACAGCACGGAAACCCTGTCGGTGTTCGCGCTGGTTCCGGTTAACTTTACGCTGGATAACTACATCCGCATCTTCACGGAATATTCCTGGCTGCGGCAGTTCCTGAATTCTCTCATCTACGTGATTTTGAATACGGTGCTTTCCGTCGCCGCCGCGTTGCCGGCCGCCTACGCGTTTTCGCGCTATCGCTTTCTCGGGGATCGCCATTTGTTCTTCTGGTTGCTGACGAATCGCATGGCGCCGCCGGCCGTCTTCCTGTTGCCGACCCTGCTGGTCTATAAATCGGCCGGGCTCTTCGATACCCACGTAGGCGTGGCCCTGGCGCACACGCTCTTCAACATTCCCCTGGCGGTTTGGATCCTCGAGGGTTTCATGTCGGGCATCCCGCGCGAAATCGATGAGACCGCCTACATCGACGGCTATTCCTTTCCGGGATTTTTCATCCGTATTTTTCTGCCCTTGATTCGCGCCGGTATCGGCGTGGCGGCTTTCTTCTGCTTTATGTTCAGCTGGGTTGAACTCTTGATGGCCCGAACGTTGACGGCGGTCATCGCGCAGCCCATCTCGGCCGCCATGACCCAGACCGTCCGTGCCGCCGGTAAGGACTGGGGCGCGCTCGCGGCCGCGGGCGTCCTGACCATCATCCCGGGACTGCTTGTGATCTGGTTCGTCCGTAACTACATCGCGAAAGGCTTCGCGCTGGGGAGGGTCTAAACCATGCTGAACCTGGAATGGATGAAGTGGACTCCCGCCACGGCGATTTTCTTTATTTCCATCGCGGGCATGCTGGCCGTCATGCTGGTCTGGGAGCTGCGTTCTCCCTCCATGGTTCGCAAGGGCTTTTTGCCCCTGCGAACCACCCGCGGCGATCGTTTCTTCATCAGTCTGCTGTGCGCGGCATTCATCACCATCGCCTGGCTGGCGATTACCGACCTCCCGCCGATGGGGGCTCTCGTCCTGTCCATTACGACGATGTTGTTCATCGCACGCTGGGGTTAGCCCAGGCGATTTTTTTCGTTTTATTGCGGATCCAGTACGGCAGGTCGACGGGATCTGTATGTTTGGGTTGTGTCTCCGGATTGACTTTTCTCTTTTTCCGTGCTACCATCGCCGACCGCCGCGCCGCCCCGGATCACTCGATCCCGCCCGGAGGGAGCGGCCTTCTTCCAAAATCTTCAACGCCGGCCCACCCTTCCGGGTGGTGATCTTTAAATTTGGGCGGGGGCGATTTTTTTGAGGAGGTTGATGGCGGACAGCATGGATTCCGGGCGCCACGATTTTACGATGATGAGGCGGTTTTCCATGCCCCGCTCACGTAGCACGTCTCGATCTTGTCCCATGGGGGCATCGTCAATCCAGATGAAATCGCGTTCATAGTCGATGCGCTCATGTTTCCAGAAAGCACTACTCGGATTTTCGCGAACGCGGTAGAGTTTCTCGATATCGCCGGCGGAAAGAAACTTTTTAAAGTCTTCCAAAAAATCAATCACCCCGTCCCGGTAACCGATATGGCGGTCTGAAATCCAGACGGGATCGAAACGCGAAACGACCAGTTCGATGAATTCACTCGTGTATTGACAAGACGGAAGAATCACTCCGTCGCAGTCCAGATACAGCGTCTTGCGCGAAATCGCCGTCAAGAATTCCCGCCCCGAAACAAGCCCGACAACGCCGACGGAAGAAACGGAGCCGACGTATCGCGCAGGCCGCTTCGGGCCAGGACTTCGCCCAGGAAGTCGGCCGAACTCGTTCCCGCCAGTCTCGCCTCACGAATGCCGGGCGTACCGTGCCGTTTGCTGAGCTTGCGTCCGTCGGCCTCCAGCAGCAATGGATGATGCAGAAAAACAGCGTCCTTTTCCCGCCCGAGCATTCGCCCCAGAAGAATCTGGCGACCCGTGGATTCGAGCAGATCAACTCCGCGAACGACCAGATTCACGCCCTGGTCCATATCATCGACCACCACGGCGAACTGATACGTCCAATCGCCGCGGCGATCCCGCAGTAATAAATCGCCGCACTGGCGCGCGGGGTGCTGCGTGAGATCTCCCGTATAAGCATCCTGAAAATCAATCGCCGTTTCAGGCAAAACCAGGCGAAGACCGGGACGCATGCCGTTCGCGTCGGGCTCGTCGGGACGATTACGCGCGCGACAAAAACCGTCATAAGGAATCTCGACCCCGGCGGTTTGGACGCCGGCCGGATTGCTGGAACTGTTTCGCGCCGCGCGATTCGCCAGGTCCTTGCGCGAACAATTACAATGATAGACATCGAATTCTTTTTTCAGGCGGTCGAGCGCCGCGCGATACGCCGCGTCGTTATCGCTTTGACGCATGGTCGTCTCCCCCGCGCGAAACTCGGAAACGGAGCCTCGGTCCGGCTTCAGTTCCAGCCATTCCAGGTCCTCAAGAATCGATTCCTCATATTCGCGGCGATAGCGTCCCTGGTCGTGATTTTCTATTCGCAGCAGGACTCGTCCCTCCAGGGCGCCGGCAAGGCCCCAGACATAGACGGCATTGAGTACGTGTCCCGCGTGCAGATGGCCGGTGGGACTGGGCGCGAAACGGGTGACGACCGGACCGGGGAATTCACGCGGGAGAAACGGCGGGAGTTTCATGATTGGGGGGGCCGTTGCCGGGATAGGCGCCCGCGTAACCAGTCCGTGTATCGCGCGGCACCACAGTAGGACAGATGCGTCCAATCATGAAAGAGACGCGGATCGCTTTTATTCCAACCAGGGTAGCGCTCGATGAATTCCACGCCCAGTCCGCGACCGGCCGCGCGAATATCCGCGTCCAGGCGCTTGAAGACGAGCTTTGCGTCGGTGACTTTCTCCCACTCGGAAGAGAGCGGCACCTGCACGACTACGACTCGCGCGCCGCGCGCCCGCAGATCTTGAAACAGCTTTCGCCAGGCGTCCGCGGCCCCTTTGCGAGGCGGATAGAGCAAGCGCCCGCCGCCCGGATTTTGGGCCGGAATCAGGCGATTCCCCGCGCAGGCTTTCAATGAAGGCCGCTCAAACTTCTGCCAGGTCCAGAATCCGGCATGCTTGCGCAGAACCTCGTCCGTGATATCGTTGCGCCCACGACGTTGTTCCATGCGTTCCAACGGATTCCAGCGGGTACGCATGTATTCATTGACGCGACCCGACAAAAGTTTACGACCCGCGGCTCGCGTCCGTTCGCGCTCAAGGCGATCCTTTCCCCGGGGCTTGATCATGCTTTCGCGTACCGCGCGCAGGGACAGGGACTGTAGATTGCGACCCGGCGCGAAGAAAGGATACAGTACTTCATGGGCGCCGCGTAGCGGCATGAACATACTTAATTGACGCAGGGCGTCGCCGGGCTTTTTCCCGAGCAGTCGCGGCTTGCGGAGAGCCGGGCCCGGCGCATGGTTCAACAGCTCATTGCGATAATAAGTAAGAAAGGCCTGGTAAACATAGGACTTAAAGAGCGAAAACGGATTCACGTTAATGATGACCGTTCGCGCCCGGGGAGCGGCGTCTTCGAGTAAAGCAGCAATGCTCACCAGGCCCTCCGGCTGTTGAGCCGGCAACCCGAGATTGTATACACCGGGCCCCAGACGCTCGGGAAGAATTCCGCTCATGGTCTGGCTGTCACCCAGGATAACGACCCGCGCGTCGCGCAGTCGCCCGTCTCGTTCCCGCAGTAAAGCGGTCTTACTGCTCCAAACGAAACTGTCGTAGTCCTTGAGGCCACGCAATCGGTCTTCCATCAGAAAGAAGCCCGTATTCAAGGCGATGAGAATCGCCGCGGCACCGCCGACCGAACCAAGAAAAG
>CAZGYS010000335.1:0-7190 GCA_964530305.1 uncultured Leptospiraceae bacterium | reverse complement strand
AATCCCGATGTGGAGATCAAGGCCCTGGCGGAGGAAATCTCCAAGGATCCCGGCATCACGGCCAGTATCATCAAGCTGTCCAATTCGGCCTACTTCAGCCCCGGCTCCAAAATTCGCTCCGTGCACGAGGCCATCGTCAATCTAGGCCTCAATGTCGTTAAAGACATCGTCATTATAATCGCCTCGAAGGATATTCTTCGAGTTCCCCTGGACGCTTACAAGCAAGACGAAAAAGCGCTCTGGGACCATTGCCTCCTCGTGGGAGAGCTGGCGTCCCGCATCGCCCGGCGCAAAAAAACGCGCACGCCGCCGGACGTCGCCTTTACCGGGGGCTTGCTGCACGATATCGGCAAAGTCGTCATCATCAAACACTTCGCGCGCATCTATCGACAGATCGTCATGGATATGCAAAAGGATCCCCAGGCGCGCTTCTCGTCCCTGGAGAAAAAATACCTGGGGTATGATCAAAACGAAATCGGCGGCAAGCTGCTCCAGATCTGGGAGTTCCCCGAGGATCTGGTCGAGGCGGCCACCTTCGTAAACCATCCCGCCAAAGCATCCAAGAATCCGGAACTGTGCTCCATTGTGCACATCGCCAATATGCTGGCTCTTTCCAGCGGCGTGGGCGTGGACATCGGCGGCATGAACGAGGCGCTGAGTGAGTTCGCCCTGCGGACCCTGGAACTAAGCGAAGAGGACATGCAGGAACTCTACCTGTCGGTGCCCGAGTATTGCAAGAGCCTGGAAGCGCTCTCGGCGGACTGAATCGCGCAAGCCGGCCCTCCTTTTTACCTTTTTCAATAGCGCAATAAAGGCCCCGGTCTTTTTTTGCCGTGTGGAACCCGTGAGAAATCTCGCCTTTATCGGAGCCCGGGGAGCAGGCAAGTCGAAGCTCTCCCGCAAATTCGCCAAGCTGACGAATCGCGTCGTCTTCAGTACGGACACGCTCGTAAGTTACGAAGCGGGCGGTAAAACCATCGCCGACATCGTGGCGGCGAACAGCTGGGCGAACTTTCGCGAGCGCGAATACCAGGTGCTGGATAAAATTTGCCGGATGGACAATGTCGTGGTCGACTGCGGCGGCGGCATCATGGTGGAAGCGCCGGCCGGACCGGACCAAGAAGAGACCCTGTCCACGCGCAAGGTCGAGGTTCTGAAATCCCATTGCGAAGTCATTTACATTAAGCGCGAAATGGAATGGCTTTTTAAGAAGGCCGACAAGAACGCGAATCGCCCCGACCTGCAGGGCGAATATCGCCAGGTGCTGGAACGGCGCATGCCCTGGTACGAGGACATGGCCGACTTCATCCTGGACATGACCAATCGCGATCTTGAATGGGCCATGGACATCCTGCTGGCTCGCTACGAAGCCCGCACCTGATGTCGCCTTCCTACGGCGATTTTTTCACGTTCTTAACTTAAGAAAAACCGAGGAACGCCGTTCCAGCTGAAAAAAAGTTAGACAAAAACCGCCCCTTTTGTACGCACTTCCCCTGAAATGAGGGCAGCCTGCACACTTTGCAGACTGCTTGAATATACAAAAATTGCGTATGAAAGGAAATCCCCATGCGAAAGATCCTGGCTCTGGACGACTCCCCCGTCGTTTTGAAAATGGTTGAACGAACCATCCGAAAGCTCGGCTTTGAACCCGTCACGGCCAAACACGGCGAGGAAGGCCTGACTCGCTTCGAGGAGCACGACATCACCCTGATCGTGACCGACATCAACATGCCCGTCATGAACGGCATTGAATTCATCCGCGCGCTCCGCAAGCGCGATGCCCGCGTTCCCGTGCTGGTGCTTACGACCGAGTCCGACGAAAACCTGATGCGCGAAGCCGAAGAAGCGGGCTCCAATGGCTGGATTGGAAAGCCGCCGGTTCCGGAGGAGCTGCGCGATCACATCCGGCGTCTCTTGCCCGAGCCGGCGGCGGAACAGCCCGCGGCGTTTCCCTTGCTGTAGTTTCGCTCTGAACCCGGTGCTCGCGGGCGCAGGCGACTCGAATCAGGGAATTGAGTTGATTTTTGACGCACGGGTGTCGCCGTGAGTCGCGCGGAAGCCGAACCGAAAATGGGAATCGCCGCGCCCAGAGGGCATATTCATGACTCATTTCGGAAAAATGGCGACCTTCATCCCATCGGGTCCCGACTTCGAAAAAGCGAAGCAATTCTTTGCCGCCCTGGGTTTCGAAACGACCTGGAGCAATGACGAATACGTCGGCTTACAACGAGGCGATTGCGCCTTCATTCTTCAGAAATACGATGCCCCTGATTTCGCGGCGAATCTGATGGTCCGGGTTCCCGTTGCCGATCTCGACGCCCTCTGGCGAGAAATTCAAGCGGGCGATCTCATTTCCAGATTCGGCATCAAGGCCAACCCGCCCCATTCCTTCCCATGGGGCGCTACTGAAATCCATCTAATCGACCCCGCCGGCGTCTGCTGGCACTTCGCGGACCTCCGCCCGGCGGGTGGGCAATGATGTAAGTCAATCGCGTAGACCACGCCCTCATTGGGAGGGTTTCACTTAGAAGGGTTGCGGCGACGGCGGGCGCGAATTGGTAGCACGCGAACACGAAAAAATCAAGCGAAAAACAGCCCACCCCCAAACATGCGGATACAACGCCAATTACTTGCTGGATCCGCAACTCGCGCCGCTTACGTACGGGCAATCGCCTAGAATTTTTCCACGACTTCCACATCGATCTCCGCGCCGATGTAACCGAGCAGGAGCAACAGCTTCGCCGGCAACACCACCGGCTCCATGGGCTGCTCACTCGCCTTCTGAATCGTGCAATAAAAGCTCAATTTCATCTTCTGGGACATCTCCCAGAGCTTCTTATGCACCGGCGTCAGACGCGTAAGAATATTCCAGAAATGGGTCTCCAGGGTTTCGTCGCCGCTGAGGGTTGAGTTCAACTGCCAGAACCCGTCGTGTCGCCCCAGGGGGTCGGTATAGTCCGAGCGATCCGGCTCAAGGCCAAGCTCGGTGGTAATTTGATCCGGATTCAGACGCGAATGGGTAATCACAAACACGACCCAGCCCTGAATGGGCGCGGCCGGTTTTTCAGGTTCGTCATTGTCCTCCTCCGGAAGGGCAACCGTATCCAGGGCCGAGCCGGCCGGTGGTCGGGCCTGGATGCTTTTGGGCGCCCGAGGCGATTCCGCGGGTTCGGCTTCCCGGGCTGGAGAAGCTGGTGGAGAGGCGGAAGGCGGCCGCGGTCCGCGCGCCTCGGGTTCGCCGCGCTGCTCCCGTTCGCGATCCTCGCGAAACATTTCAAGAATGGCATCAAGATCCGGGGTATCCATGACTTTGGTACTTGCACCAACCGGTTCGAAGGGCGATTCGGCCTGAAATTCATGGCCGCGCCGCCGCCCGGAGGCGGTCTTATTCAACAAAGACCGCGAACGTAATTTTTCGCTCGCCGTCCTGTAACCAGGGTGCTAGAAAGCCATCCAAATAACAGCGCATGAACAATCAGAGCTCCCACGAAAGAAAACCGGTCCTTGCTATTATCGGCAACGGAATCACCGGAATCACAGCGGCCCGAGTGGCCCGTAAAATTCTCCCCGATCTGGAGATCCATATCATCTCGGGTGAAACGGATTATTTCTACTCCCGCACCGCCTTGATGTATATATACATGGGTCATATGCGGGCGGTGGACACGGAACCCTATGAAAGGGACTTCTATCCGAAAAATCGCCTGAACCTGATCCGAGATTTCGTCGAGCGGGTCGATACCGGCAATCAGACCCTGCACATGCAATCGGGGTCCAATCTGAAATATGATTACCTGCTCCTGGCAACGGGATCAAAGTCCAATAAATTCGGCTGGCCCGGCCAGGATCTGGACGGAGTCCAGGGCCTGTATTCCATGCAGGACCTGGAGCTGCTGGAGGAAAACACCCGCGCAAAACCGGAGCGGGCCGTAATCGTAGGCGGCGGGCTCATCGGCATCGAGCTGGCCGAGATGCTGCACACCCGGGATATTCCCGTAACCTTCCTGGTGCGCGAAAGCTCATACATGGAACATGTCTTTCCTCCCGGGGAATCGGACATGATCAATCGCGAAATTCGCAAGCATCACATCGATCTGCGTTTCAATACCAACTTGAAGGAAATCCTGGATGACGGCTCGGGGCGATGCAAAGGCGTCGTCGTCGCCGAAACGGGAGAGACCATTGATTGCGGGCTGGTGGGTCTCACGCCCGGGGTAAGCCCCAACCTGGCCGCCCTGGCGGACGACTACCACGACATTGAAACCCAGCGCGGGATCCTGGTGGACAACTACCTGCGCACGAACGTGGACGGAGTGTATGCCGCGGGCGATTGCGCCCAGTTCAAGAATCCGGACGGCTCCGGCGGACGCATCGAACCTCTCTGGTACCGCGGACGCATGCAGGCGGCCGTAGCGGCGCGCTCCATCTGCGAATCCGCTCTGAAAAATTTCCCCGGGCTGTCGAAAACCCGCGAAGTCACGGTCGAGGAATACGACTCGGGCATTAACTTCAACTCCGCGAAGTTCTTCAACATCGAGTGGCAGATCTACGGCGATGTTCCCGCCAAGCTCGACGAAAACAAAACCTTCTTCTGGGAAGAACCCGGAAAGTCGCGCGCCATTCGCCTGGTATGGGACACCAACGGCAGCGATACGAAGATCACCGGCTTTAATCTCATGGGCCTGAGATACAGACATGAAGTCTGCGAAGAGTGGATTCGCGAGGAACGCTCCGTGGACTATGTCGTTAAGAATCTCAAGAAGGCCAATTTCGATCCCGAGTTCTTCAGTGCTCCGGAAAAATCCTTCGCGAAGGCCTTCAAGGCCAGAGCCTGAATCGCCGCGCCCGCGCGCGAAAACAGACAAAAAGAAACACACAATATAAAGAAAGACTCAGACTGATATTGGAGTTCTCATCTCATGAAGTATACAGGTATCGCATTGATTCTCACCGGCGTCGCGGCGCTGGTTCTGAACATCATGAATCTGCTGCCCTTTTCCGGCGGCCTGGCCTTAACGCTCATCATCGGGTTGCCCGTAATGGGCGCGTTTCTCTTTTTCGCCGCCCGAGCCCTGGGCCGTCCCGCCGGCATCGACAATGATCACATCTTCCAGAACGCGTCCACCAATCGCGGCTGGATTGCGTTCATCGTGGGGATCATCGTCACGGGCATGTACATGGTCATCTACTTCGGCGATAAGATGCACATTCAAATCGCCGGGCACCAGACCGTGCACCACCTGTTCCAGGCCCATGTTTACTCCATGTTCGATTCGCTCTCCGAAGCCCTGCGCGGCAAGGGCGTAAAGGCCGACAACTGGTTCTTCTACAGCGCCATCTATACGGTCGCGGTCTTGCTCTTCGGCGCGCGCATGTTGATGAAGTATCGCCACAATCGCTACCAGCAAATTCGCAGCATGTCGGTGATGTTCGTTCAGTTGGCCTTCGGCTTTTTGATTCCGGCCGTTCTCGCCGCGCTGAAGGAAGGCGGCCAGGGTCCCGAGTATTACTTCAGCTACTTCTGGCCCCTCAAGCCCGAGTACATGTATCCCTCTACCTTCAATTACGGCAAGCTGGCATCCAACCCCGGCGTTTACTTCCTGGGCTTTGGACTGTTCATGACTTTCGTGGGCACGCCCACCCTCACCTACTTCTTCGGCAAGCGATGGTATTGCTCCTGGGTCTGCGGCTGCGGCGGCCTGGCGGAAACCGCGGGAGATCCCTATCGCCAGCTTTCGGACAAATCATTGAAGGCCTGGAAGATTGAGCGCTGGATCATTCACTCCGTGCTCATCGCCGTCATCGGCGTCACGGCCGCGCTGTGGATTGATCACCTGACCAACAAGGCCGTCTTCGGCGGTCGCTCCAACGACGTGCGCCAGATGTACGGCTTCTACATCGGTTTGATTTTCTCCGGCGTCGTCGGCACCGGCTTTTATCCCCTGATGGGCAATCGCGTCTGGTGTCGCTTCGGTTGCCCCATGGCCGCCATCCTGGGTATTTTTCAAAAGTTCTTTTCGCGCTTTCGCATCACCACCAACGGCGCCCAGTGTATCTCCTGCGGCAACTGTTCCACCTACTGTGAGATGGGCATCGACGTACGCTGGTACGCGCAACGGGGCGAAAACATCGTTCGTGCTTCCTGCGTCGGTTGCGGCGTCTGCTCGGCGGTCTGCCCGCGCGGCGTATTGAAACTGGAAAACGGCGGCGGGCCCGGACCGCGCACCGAGAAATACTTCCTGGCGGATCTCGTGGAAGGTCGCACGAAGGTCGACACCTTTAACTGAAAACCGACCGCAACCAACCGGCGCCGGTCACGCGTCGCCGTCGTTCGCTTCGAGAGCCGCCAGCAATCGCTCCGCGCTCTCGCGAGCGTTCGCGTCGGTAATCTCGATTTCATTATCGCGGATATATGCTTCCAACGTACCGACATTGCGCGGCGCGCAAGCGCGATGCAGGCAAACGTACCACAGGGTGATCCCATTAGCCAGCAGACTCATCTTGCTTCCCGCGATGCGAACCAGGCGCAAGATATCGTCGCGATGTTTCGTGGCATAGTTGAGCACACCCGTCAGGCGGCGAAAGCCCGTGTAGATCAAATGAAAAGGGATGTAGCGATTATACGAATGGGACGCGTGTAGTTCCGCGCCCAGGATGGCGGCGATTTCCCGGTCCATCTCCTCAATCAAGGCATTGTTTTCAATCAGGTGTTCGATGGAAAAAACGTTGATGGGGAATTCGCGGTTCTTCTCGGAAAGTCGCCCGATGACTTCGCGATTATAGTCACGAATGGCGGCGTCCACGCTGTTCATCTCCTCGTCGGCCAGCTCCAGCAACGCCGCCAGGCGATGCAACCTGCGCTTTAAGTCCTCGGGCAAACCCAGGGGATTGTCGTAACCCATGGAATGTTCGTTCTCCGCCCAGGAGTGCTGGAGAATGGAACGCACCTGGATTTCCACCGGCATGCCGAAGTCCGAGTCCGGCAAGGTTCCCGCCACGATAATATGAGTGGAGATATAGCCGAACTCATGGGGCTGGAGATTCGAGCGCACGTAGGCGCTCTTCTCCTGGATGACGGGAAAGCTTTCCCGCAGCAGATTCACCACGGGCTCGACGCGATTTTCGCAATAGGTGATGACGCGCATGCCGATGACGTCCGTCACTTCCTTCAACTCGGCGTAGGTATGATG
>CAZGYS010000334.1:0-7197 GCA_964530305.1 uncultured Leptospiraceae bacterium | reverse complement strand
CTGACGAAAGCGCCCATGAACGATATACGTCTGCGTAAGGCCGTGCTTCATGCGATTGATCGCCGCGCGATTGCCTCCATGTTCGACTCCATCAGCGGTCGCCCGGCACGCACCTATCGCCGTCCGGGTACGCCGGACCATTTCGCCGGCGTCCGGGACCATGCCTACAACCCGGGTCTGGCGCGCAGCCTGGTTCGAAGCGCGGGCGGCCCCGTGACCATAACCCTGCACGTGACCAAACCGTCCAAAAGCAAGACCCCTCCGCCGCGCACCATCGCCGTGCGCATGATCAAGGCGGATCTGGAAAAGGCCGGCTTCGTCGTTAAACTTAATATCGTGAAGAGTTTGTTTCGCACCGGCGCGCCGGCAAATCACTCGGGTTTGATTTTTCGCCTGCGAAGCGATACGACCAATCCCGCCGCGCTCTGGAACCTGCCGTACGAGAACGGCCGCTTCAAGGTGGAAGAGACCCGGGGCGTCTACGATCGACGCGTTATGGACTTGATGGCACGCTATCGCACCACGCTCTTTCAGGAACGGCGACGCCAGTTGTCCGGTCAGCTCCAGGCGCTCTGGGCGGAACGGCTACCCCTGGTCCCCCTGATCCACATCAATCTCTATACTGTCTACAGCGAAGCCTTGAAGGGCCCGGCCCCGCTCCAGGAGAACTTCTGGTGGAATATCGAGGACTGGCACTTCGCCTCCCCTTGACGCTTTCTCGAATTGTTTCGAGTTGCGCCCCACCATTATTCGCGTGTTTATGAGAGAATGGTGAGAAATGACTTTAAGGATTCGAAGATACTCCGATAGTGGTAGATAGTGGAAGATGCCGGTACAAAGATATTAATCATCGAGGATGACCCCGATCAATCCCTGCTCCTGGAGCGACAGGTTACCGGCATGGGTTACACCGTGCGGCTCTGCAACGACGGCGCGGCAGCCTCGGGCGTAGTCACTGAATGGAGACCGGACTTGATCCTCATGGACCTGCACTTACCGGGCATCACCGGCATCGAGGTTACCGAGCGCCTGCGAAAGTCCCACGCGGGTAAGAAAACCCCCATCATCATGATGTCGGGCAGCTTCGAGGAAGCACGCGTCGTCGAGGCCTTCGAAAAGGGCGTCGACGAATACATCAACAAACCCCTGCGCATGAAGGAACTGGCCATTCGCATTACCTCCATGCTGCGATTGAAGCGAAACGAACAGCAACTGGAAAAAGAGAAGAGCATCCTGACCCGCTATTTCTCCGAAGACTTCGTCGAACAAGTTTTGCAGGAAAAAATCGACGCGAACCTGGGCGGCACGAAGCTCACCGCCTCCATCATGTTTTTTGATTTGCGCGACAGCACGCGCGTGGGCGAGGAACTGGATCCCCACGACTTCTCCGAATTCATGAATAATATTCTGACCGACGTCATGGATCTCGTCTTCGGCAATAAGGGCTCGGTCAACAAGATGCTGGGCGACGGACTCATGGCCACCTTCGGCTGCCCCGTTCCCGGCGAAAAAGACACCTGGAACGCGGTCAAGTGCGCGCTGGACATTCGTGAGTACCTGCGAACCTATAATGAAGTCCGTCCGGACTACCTGAAGGATCCCGTTCGCGCCGGCATCGGCATCGCCACCGGAAAGATCTTCGCCGGCAATATCGGTTCCGTGCGACGCATGGAATACACGGTCATGGGTGATTCCGTCAACACCGCCGCGCGCCTGGAAGCCCTCACCAAGAAGGCAGGCAAGGACATCTTCATCGACGGCCCCACCCGGGACGCCCTGCAAGACTTCCTTCGCGTTCGCCCCGTCAAGGTTCAAAGCGGCATTCGCGGCAAGCTTCAGGAAGTGCGCGTGTTTTATTTGGATAGCATGGTTATGGGGTGATGGGCCCGACGCCATCGGCAAGCGCCCTGCCCATACTGAACTTTTAATTCCCCCGTCCGTTCTTTTTCCCCTTGAGAGTCTTCGCCTTCGCGCCCATGCTCGCGGGAAGGTGGAGCGACCCATGAAATATATTGAAGCGCCGGGAACGCTTTCCACGGAAGCCGCGGAGTTTCTGGATCCCATCCCGGTTCCCCGCCTGGATCCGGCGGAGTATGAATTGCAGCTCCAGGATCTGTTTCCCTTCGGGGCCTACCTGCCCGCCTACGGCCAGGTGACGTACCTGTTCGGATCCACGGCCGAGGAGCGCCTGCGCGCGGCGACGACCATCGCCGGGTTGAATAACTTGTTTTTGTTGCGCGTGGATCTGCGCGGGCTGGCGGCGCCGGACGTGGAGGGTTTCGAGGCGCGCATCGCCATGATCCTGCGCGAAGCCCATCGCCTGCAGGCCGCTTTCCTGCTGCACGAAATCGACCCGGTGATCACCATGAGTCCGGAAGTAGTGCGGGATGAACTGCTGGACTGGTCGGCCATGTTGCCGGCCGTCTTCTGCACGGGGGAAGAGCCTTTCGCGCAAGAGTTGCCGGCGGTTGGCGGGCGCTTTCGCCGCATGGCGGTGGGGGGCGAAGGCGATCCCAGTCGCCAGGTATTTTAGATTTACGCGCCGGGCGAATTAGCCGGCCAGCCAGTCCAGCGCCTGGGCGGAATCATTGAAAAGAGTGTGACGGCGAATCGATGTAAACGCGATACGCGCGAGAATGGAATTGTGGGAATTGTCGACCACGGTGGCCACCTTGCGCACGCGGCCGTTCAGGCGCGCCGAAAATTCCTTCATGTTCAACGCCAGCTTCAAGGGCGGGCGTTCCAGTTGCAGGGTATCCACCAGCAGGGAACAATCCGGCATGCGCTCCACGAGCTCTTCGATGGAAGAGTGAGCTCGGTTTACGAGATCTTCGTTCAGTTCGCCTCGAAAACTAACGTGGATGTTCTTGCCGCTGGGTTTGATTCGTACGGTGCCGCTCATACCAGAGATATCGGCATGAACGGCCCCAGGGGGCATAAAAGTTTGCGGGCCCCGGCGGCCAGCCGGAGCGATTTCAGGCCTCTTTTTCGGCGATTTTGACCCGCGAATCCTCAATCTTTACGGCATAGGTTTTCACGCTGTAATCGGGATCATTCAGGCAAGCGCCGTCCTCCAGCGCGAAGGCCTTCTTATGCATGGGACAGGCCACGAAGGGTTTGGACTGCTTGTCTCCCGTCAGGCCGCGAGCCAGTACCATGTCTTCGCGGTGGGGACACATGTTCTGGCAGGCATACCACTCATCGCGCTCGGCGAAATGGAACACGGCCACCTGTTCGCCGTGAAACAGAACGGCAATACCCGCGTCCCGGGGAAAATCATCCATGTGCCCGACATCGGTCCACTCTCCAACTTTATCTTTCATTGTTGTTTCCATATTATAGCTCCCGTTGCTTGCTCTCGCCGCTTCGGTCAAGCCGACGTGCCTTCGGCGATTTTTTGAGTTTTCCAATCAATGGGCCGTTTCTGGCCTCTTTCGCGCTCGAATCGCAGAGCCGGATCCGCCTGGTCGGAATTCGCGAAATGGCGATACTGCTTACGTAAATCGGGGTTCTCAACGACTTCGCGCCATTCGCAGCGATACGTATCCACGTGTCTTTGCATGTCGGCTTCCAGTTCCGCGCAAATCCCCAGGGAGTCCTCGATGATCACGTCCTTGAGATGCTCAAGCCCCCCTTCCAGGTTGTTGAACCAGGCCGCAGTCCGAGTAAGTTTATCCGCCGTGCGAATGTAATACATGAGATAGCGGTCGATGTATTTGATCAGGGTTTCATCGTCGATATCGCTTGCCAGGAGTTTCGCGTGCTGGGGATTCGCGCCGCCGTTGCCGGCAACGTACAGATTCCAGCCCTTCTCCGTGGCGATGATTCCGAAGTCCTTGCTCTGGGCTTCCGCGCATTCGCGAATACAACCGGAGACCGCGGACTTTAACTTATGGGGAGCCCGCAGACCGCGATAGCGCTTCTCCAGGAGAATGGCCATGCTGGTGCTGTCCTGCACGCCGTAGCGACACCAGGTGGAGCCGACGCAACTCTTGATCGTCCGCAGGGCCTTGCCGTAGGCGTGACCACTCTCGAACCCCACCTCGATGAGTTCCTCCCAGATGACGGGCAATTGCTCGACGCGCGCGCCGAAGAGGTCCACGCGCTGACCACCCGTAATCTTGCAATACAGATCGTATTTCTTGGCGACTTCGCCCAGGCGAATCAACTGGTCGGGCGTAATTTCGCCGCCGGGAACCCGGGGCACGACGGAATAGGTTCCGCCGCGCTGGATATTGGCCAGGAAACGATCGTTGGTGTCCTGGATAACCGTGTGCTCCTTCCTGGCGATGACGTCGTTCCAGAGACTGGCAAGAATTGAAGCAACCGCCGGCTTGCAGATTTCACAGCCTTCGCCGGTTCCGCATTCCTTGATCACTTCCTGGAAGGTCTCCAGCTTCTTAACTTTAATAATGCCGAACAGGTCCTGGCGACTGTGCTGAAAGTGCTCACACAGGCTGGAATCCACTTCCTTCCCCTGCTTCTTTAGCTCCTTCTTCAAGACGTCGTTAACCAGCGGCATGCATCCGCCGCATCCGGTGCCCGCGTTGGTGCATTTCTTGAGTTCACCGATTTCGCAGACGCCGTCGGCGATGGCCTGGGTCACCGCGCCCATGCTGACGTCGTTACATTTGCAAATTTGCGCATTTTCGTCCAGCTCCACCTCGGGCATGCCGCCTTCGCCGGAGAAAATTAAGGCATCCAATTCCCGGGGCAGAACCACTTCATTGTCGATGAGCTGCTTGAGCTTCGCGTAATCGCTTGCGTCGCCCACGAGAATGCCGCCCAGCAATTTGGCGCCGTCCTCGGAGACAACCAGCTTCTTATAAACACCGTGACTGCGATTCAGATAAACCACCGGACGAGCGCCGGCAGTTTCGCCGAAGGCGTCGCCGAAACTGGCCACGTCCACGCCGATGAGCTTCAATTGCGTGGACATATCCGAACCGGTGAAGGCGAAATCCTCGCCCATGAGTCCGCGCGCGGCCGTCTCCGCCATTTCATAGCCGGGCGCCACGAGTCCGTAGATCATGCCTTCGTGCAGGGCAACTTCCCCGATGGCCAGGATGGAAGGATCGCTGGTGCACAGATTGTCGTCCACGACGACGCCGCCTCTTTCGCCTACGGTCAGACCGGCTTCGCGCGCCAGTTCGTCCCGGGGACGAATACCGGCCGAAACGATGACCATGTCCGCTTCCAGAGCTTCGCCGTCCTTAAAGTCCAGACCGGTTACGCTGCCGTTGCCGGCGAACTTTTCGGTAACGCGATTCAAATGAATACCCACTCCCAGCTCGACAATTTTCTCACGCAGAAAGTCGGCCCCGGTCTCATCCAGCTGGCGCGGCATCAAACGCGGCGCGAATTCCACCACGTGGGTTTCCATTCCCAGGTCCATGGCCGCCTTCGCGGCTTCCAGTCCCAGCAGACCACCGCCGATAACGGCCGCGGTTTTGCACTTCGCGCCGTATTCAATGATGGCCTCCAGATCGTCGATGGTTCGATAGACGAAAACCCCCTCCTTGTCCACGCCCGGGATGGGCGGCACGAAGGGATAGGAACCCGTGGCCAGCACGAGATAATCGTAGGCATGGGTTTCGCCGTCCGCGTCCGTCACGGTCTTTTCGTCTCGCTGGATCGAGGCGATGCGCTTGCCGGTCACCAGTTCAATGGAATGCTCTTCATACCACTCACGGGAGGTGAGCATCAACGGCGCGCTGTCGCGGTCCTTGAAGTACTCGGACAGATGCACGCGGTCGTAGGCCGGCAGAGTCTCTTCTCCGAAGACGGTGACGCTGAAGCGCTCCAGTCCGCCCAGGTTGGCCAGTTTTTCGCAGAAGCGATGGCCCACCATGCCGTTTCCGATTACGATTACTTTCTTCATTGCTCTACCTCTTTGTTTATGGTTCGATTTCAAAATCGATCTTTAGTATTTCATGGGCGTCAAACGGCCGACACCTCGGCCGTGACGGGGCGAAAGGAATGCTTCGGTTCGTCACAGACGAAACAGGCATAATTCTCGGGCAATTGCTCGAAATTCGTGCCGGGCGCAATGTCGCGAAACGGATCGCCCACGCTGGGATCGTAAATCGTCAGGCACTCGGGGCACTCATGCCGCCCCGCGGCCGGGTCGCCCGCCCCTTCGCGTGCGCTCTCAACGTGTTTTTCGATGGAGGCACGAACCTCGTCTCCCAGTTGCAGGGCGAAGCGATTGCGATAGGTTTCGCAAAGCAGACGCACGGCCTCGGGCAACTCCCGCTCCCGCAGCTGCATACGAAACGGAAACCATCGGCCTGCCTGGGCATGAAAATCCGCACGATGATATAAGTTATAACGAAGGCGTCCCGGGAAGCGACGCACGGGTTCCACGGCAACGGTGCTTTCCAGGAAGAGAAAGTCTCGAGCCATGACGAAGCTTAAATCGCCCGTACCCGTTTCCGTATCCACGAGATGCTTGACGATATTGTTCTTGAGTTCCACCAACCCCGACTCAAGCACGCGCCAACCCAGGGCGGCGGAACCGTGACGGAGATTAACGCCGTGCTTGTTGAGAAAACGCTTCCACTCATTCAAGCGTTCGGCGGGTATCTTGCGAATAATGAGTTCGTGCTCGGCGGTCAAATGAATGCGGGCGATGTCGCTGCGCCGACACATGTAACACAGCTCGTCCAGGAACAAGCATGAATACACATGCCGACGATTGTAGAGCCCCAGTCGAACATAGCCTTCGCCGTCCTCGTGAAATCCCTCCCGGGGAGAAACCGACTCCGGTTCGCCCAGGCTCGGAAGCGGCGGGGCGGGCGGAAAAAGACGCGTCATCTCGGCCAATGCCCCGGTATTCCGGGAGCGGTCGCCCGCGGACACGGCCTCCACCAGGGATGCCAGGCGATTGGACGGAACCAGAAACGGCAAGCTTCGAGGTTCCTTCCTGTCGTTGTCACGCGTCACCAGAAACCAGTGTCGCGGCGTAGCCGAGGCGATGAAATTCAAATCATCGGCGAAGCGGGGAACGCCTTCCCGGCCGTCGGTCAGGGTAATGGATTTTGATTGCAACGGCGAAAGCTCATCGAGGGCTTCACGATAGCGACTCTCCGACAACCAGCCTTCGCCTCGGTCCGGCTCGGCGGCCGAGCTCATGATGTTGGGAGCCTCCATGGACGCCAACCTGGTCTCTCCAGGATATCGTTCATGAAAGGCCTG